>NZ_JBYIRM010000011.1:0-226486 GCF_057708105.1 Actinacidiphila sp. bgisy144
TGGCGGGGGTGCCCGCGGGCCGTACGCCGGGTGGGCGTACGGCCCGCGGTTCCCCCTGCCCTCGGAGGGGCCGGCGCCGGACGGTCAGTGCCCGTGCGGCTGCGCCGGCATGCTCTGCGTCGCGCCGGGGCGCGAGGGCATCGGCTGGGCGGCGGCCGCGGTCTGCGCGGCGAGGTTGGCCGCGGTGGTGCCCGGCTCGAACTGCGGGTTGCTCGGGGCCGGTTTGCGGTCGTTCAGGCGCAGCGCCCCGGTGAAGTCACCGAAGGTGCGGCGCCGCCAGGTGCTGATCGGGGTGAACTTCACCGGGCCGTTGCCGGACAGGCCGCCCGCCGCGGTGAGCGTCTCGATGAACTGCAGCCCGGAGGTGTGGTCGGAGACCTCGGAGAAGATCCGGCCGCCCACGGTCCACGGCGAGACGATGATGCACGGCACCCGGAAGCCGCCGCCGGCCGGCAGCCCGCCGCCCGGGGTGCCCTTCGGCGAGGGCACGGTGACGAACTCCTCGGGGTACCTGCGCGGGTCGGGCACCGGCGGCGGCACGTGGTCGAAGAACCCGTCGTTCTCGTCGTAGTTGAGCACGAAGACGGTCGAGTTCCACAGCTCCTCGTTGGCCGCGAGCGCCTCCAGCTTCGAGGCGAGGTACTGCGCCCCGGCCGCCGGGAGGTTCGGCGGGTGCTCGTCGGCCGCGCTCGGCATGTACAGCCAGGACACGTCCGCGAGGACCCCGTTGGCGCAGTCCTCCTCGAACCCGAGCGCCGGGTCGGCCGCCGCCGTCGGGTTCAGCGGGTCGCCGGCCTTCCCGGGCGTGCCGTCGCCGTACAGGGTGCCGCCGCTCATCACGGCGTTGTACAGCCCGGTGGGCACCGTCTTGTTCTGGAAGCTGGCGAACCAGGAGAAGACGTTGAACCCGCTGGTCGCGCCGGAGAAGTACGTCTTGACGCTGTACCCGGCGTCGTACAGGACCTCCGCCGCCGACGGGTGCGTCATCGGGTTGGGCGTGACCGTCTCCAGCACCGGCCCGCCGAACCTGCCCTGCGGGTCGTTGGTGCCGGACATCCACACCAGCCGGTTGGGGTCCGTCGGGCCGAGGATCGAGCAGTGGTAGTTGTCCAGCAGTGTGAAGGACTCCGCCAGCGCCCAGTGGAAGGGGATGTCCTCGCGGGTGAAGTACCCCATCGTGTAGGACCCGTTGACCTCGCCGTCGGAGGCGAGGTGGGTGGTCAGCCAGCCGTCCATCGCGCCGTGGTTCCACGAGGCGTGCTGGTCGCGCCAGTCGTGCGACAGCGACGGTATCGCGGCCGCGCCGGTGCTGATGGTGGACATGTGGAACGGCTCCAGGTAGCCGTCCGGGTTCGCCGGGTCGGGCTGCCGGAAGACGGAGTCGCCGTTGGGCAGCCTGATCGCGGTCGGGTCGCTGAAGCCGCGCGCGCCGGGGAACATGCCGAAGTAGTGGTCGAAGGACCGGTTCTCCATCATCACGTACACGACGTGCTTGATCTGGGACAGGCTGCCCTTGGCGGGGGTCGCGGCCGCGGCCCGCGCCAGGCTCTCCGGCAGCACGCCGGCCGCACCGGCGGCGCCGGCCAGTGTGGCGGCGCTGGTGATGAAGCGGCGGCGGGACATCCCCGAGCGGCCCGCGGCCGGGCCGGGGTTGCGGGAATCGGTGGTGCTCATCGTCTCTCTCTTCCTCTCTCGTCGGGTCTCGGACCGGTCAGGACGTCGCGGGGGCCGTGGGCCCGGCCGCGTCGCCGGCCCGGGCGATCCCGAGCACCTGCGCCACCGCGTTGTTGTGGGTGTCGGCCACGTACAGCAGGTGCGTGGACAGGTCGACCGCGATCGCGATCGGACTGTTGAGCCTGGAGGCGGTCGGCGCCGCGCCGCTGCTCTCGCCGCCGGGCGCGGCCGAGCTGTTGACCACGGTGGTGATGGTCCCGTCGGGGGTGACCATGCGGACCGCGTTGTTGACGGTGTCGGCGACGAACAGGTCGCCCGCGCCGTCCAGGGCCACGCCCTGCGGGTCGTTGAGCCGCGCGGAGGTGGCCGCGCCGCCGTCCCCGGCGAAGCCGCCGAGGCCGTCGTCGGCCCTGGCCGCGGCGTAGTCGCCCGCCACGGTGCTGATCGCCCCGGACGCCGCGTCCACCCGGCGGATCACGTTGTTCGCCGAGTCCGCGACGTAGAGGTTGCCCTTGGCGTCCAGGGCCAGCCCGGTGGGCTGGTCGAGCTGGGCGCGGGTGGCGGCCTTGCCGTCGCCGGCGTACCCGGCGCGGCCGGTGCCGATCACCCGGACGACCTTGTGCCTGGTGTTCACCTCGACCACGCGGTTGTTGCGGGTGTCGGAGACGTACACGTCGCCCGCGCTGTCGACCGCCACGGCCGCCGGGCCGTTGAGCTGCGTGGTGAGCGCGTTGGCGGAGGACCGGCTGCCCGCGGTCCCGGTGCCGGCGAAGCGCGAGATCACGCCCTTCGCGGAGACCTCGCGGACCACGTTGTCGCCGCTGTCGGCGATGAAGACGTCGCCGCTGCCGTCCACGGCGGTGCCGGCCGGCTGGTAGAGCGTCGCGTCGGTGGCCTTGCCGCCGTCGCCCTTCTCCCCGCTGTCCTCCAGCTGCCCGGCGATGACGCTGGTGGCGCCGTCGCGCAGCCGCGCCACCACGTTGTCACCGGTGTTGGAGACGTAGACCGAGCCGTCGCCGACGCTCGCCAGCTCCGCCCGCAGGTTCGCCTTCGTGCCCGCGGCGCCCTGGGACTGCGCCTGCGGGGAGCCACCGCCGACGGAGATGCCCGCCGGCCGGTACAGCGAGCCCGGCGTCACGTTGGGCACGACCGCGCCGGTGCCCGGGTCCACGTGGGTGCCGGGGATGTCGCCGACCGAGGTGTACGGCATGGTCTGGAGCACCGGCCCGGACGGCACCGCGTCGGAGCCGATCCTCAGGTCGAGGTTGTCGGCGGTGCCGTCGGAGTTGGCGCCGCTGCTCACGCCGACCGTGGCGATGGTGACCACGACCTTCGCGGTGCCGTCGGGCACCGTGCCGTACCACGCCTGGTGGACCAGGCTGGAGACGTTGCCGCGCTGGGCGGCGGTGACCGGGCCGATGACGCCCGAGCCGAGCGTGCCGCCCTGGTCGTCCACGAACGCGGCCGTGACGGTGGCGTAGTCGCTCTGCGTGGCGTAGCCGCCGAGGTCGCCGGAGAGCTCGAACGGCTGGCTGCCGGTGCTGAGCGCACCCAGGTCGACGGTCTGCACGCCGGTGGTGGCGATGCCCGGGATCGACACGGTGCTGGGGTTGGTGCCGCCGTAGAAGACCCGGCCGCCGGTCACGCCCGGGTACGTCGACGCGCGCGACTCCTGTGTGCCGTCGGGGGCGTTGAGCGGGGAGGCGCTGGTCCAGCAGTCGGCGATGGTCTGGTCGTCGCCCAGCGGCGCGCCGAGCGCGGTGGCCGCGGTGAAGTCCTCGGCGCCGGGGTTGGCGATGAGGTTGGCGTTCAGGGCCGGGGTGACCTGGTCGGCGGCCGGGCAGGGCGCGGTGTACGTCTGGCCGACCGTCTTCTGGCCGATCGTCAGGTTGAGGTTGTCGGCCGTTCCGTCGTTGCCGGAGTCGTCGGCGACGGCCGCCGTGACGATCGTGACGAGGATCTTCTTCGTGCCCGCCGGGACCGTGCCGTATGTGCCGTCGGAGAGCAGCTCGGTGGTGTTCGCGCGCTGGGCGGCGGTGGCCGGGCCGATGCCGGCCGTGCCGAGGGCGGCGCCGTCGGCGTCCTCGAAGGTGGCGATGACCTGGGCGAAGTCGCCCTGTGCGGCGGAGCCGCCGACCTGGCCGGTCAACTTGTACGGCTTGCCGTCCACGTCCAGCGCGCTGACGTCGACCAGCTGGGTGCCGCTGGTGACGGTGCCCGCCGCCGATACGCCGTCCGGGCTGCTGCCGCCGTGGAAGACGCGGTCGCCGGTGGTGCCGGGGGCGGTGGAGGCGCGCGACTCCTGGGTGGCGTCGGGGGCGCCCAGCGGCGAGTTGCTGGTCCAGCAGTCGGCGATGGCCTGGTCGTCGCCGTCGGGGGCGCCGAGCGCGGTGGCCGCGGTGGCGTCCTCGGCGCCGGGGTTGGCGATGAGGTTGCCGTCCAGGGCGGGGGTGACCTGGTCGGCGGCCGGGCAGGGCGCGGTGTAGTGCTGGCCGGTGCCGTCGGCGGCGATCGTCAGGTCGAGGTCGTCGGCCCGGCCGTCGATGCCGTACCCGGCGCTGACGCCGGTCGAGGCGATGGTGACCAGGACCTGCCGGGTGCCGGCCGGGACGGTGCCGGCCGCAGCCTGCGGGACGAGGCTGGTGACGCTGCCGCGCTGCCCGGCGTTGACCGGGCCGAGCACCGCGGAGCCGAGGGTGGCGCCCTTGGCGTCCTGGAACGCGGCCGTCACCGTGGCGTAGTCGGCCTGCGTGGTGTAGCCGCCGATCGCGCCGGTCAGGGTGAACGCCTTGCCGCCCGCGTCCAGCGCGCCGACGTCGATCATCTGGGTGGCGATCGTGGTGACGCCGACGATCGACACCTGCGGGGAGTCGTAGTCGTAGCCGCCGTAGAAGGTGCGCTTGCCGGTCTGGCCCGGCTCCGAGGACGCGGACGACTCCAGGACCGCGCCGGGCGCGTTCATCGGGGAGGAGGCGTCCCAGCAGTCGGGGACGTCCTGCGGGTCGCCCGCCGGGGCGCCGAGCGCGGTGACCGCGGTGAAGTCCTCCGCGCCCGGGTTGGCGATGAGGTTGGTGCCCAGGGCGGGGGTCACTACGTCGGCGTCGGGGCAGACGGCGGAGAAGCGCTGGCCGGTGGTGGCCGCGGTGGCGGTGCTGCCGTCGGCGTCGGCCCCGACGAGGCCGAGGACGGTCAGCGCCGCGGCGGCCGCGGCCACGGTTCTCCAGCCGACCTTGAGTTGAGGGATCATGGCCCTCATTCACGGCCAGCGCCACGGACGCCGCGCGGCCCGGTTCCGGCGGGACGATGGATGTTGTGTGAACATTCCTCAGCCGGCCTGCGAATTGCGCCCGTTGGGCCGGATCGGCGCCGGCGCGGCCGCCGGATGGACGGTCCGGCGCCGCCCCGCACTTACGCTGGTGCGCGTGCCCGCCTCCGCCCTGCAACGCGTCGCCGTCCTCGTGCTCGAAGGGGCCAAGCCGCTCGACGTCGGGATTCCCGCGCAGGTCTTCTCGACCCGCGCGAGCATGCCGTACGAGGTGCGGGTGTGCGGTGCGGCGCCGGGTCTGGTCACCGGCGGCGACGGGCTGTCGTACCACGTCGCCGACGGCCTCGACGCGCTCGCCTGGGCCGAGATCGTCTTCATCCCCGGCTACCGCTTCCCCGACCGCGACGACCCGCCGCCGGCCGTCGTCGAGGCGCTGGTCGCCGCCCACCGCCGCGGCGCGCGGCTCGCCGCGATCTCCACCGGCGCCTTCGCACTGGCCGCCACCGGCCTGCTCGACGGCCGCCGCGCCACCACCCACTGGCACTACACGCGGGCGCTCGCCGTGAAGCACCCCCGGGTGCGGGTGGACGAGAACGTCCTGTTCGTCGACGAAGGCAGCGTGCTGACCTCGGCCGGCGCCGCCTCCGGGATCGACCTGTGCCTGCACGTGCTGCGCCGCGACCTGGGGGTGGCCGCCTCCAACCACGCGGCGCGGCGGCTGGTCGCGGCCCCGTACCGCAGTGGCGGCCAGGCGCAGTACGTGCCGCGCAGCGTGCCCGAGCCGCTGGGGGAGCGGTTCGCCGCCACCCGGGAGTGGGCGCTGCGCCGGCTCGGCGAGCCGCTCACCCTGGAGGTGCTGGCCCGCCACGCGGCGGTCTCGCCCCGGACGTTCTCGCGCCGCTTCACCGAGGACACCGGGTACACGCCGATGCAGTGGGTGATGCGGGCCCGGGTGGACGTGGCGCGGGAGCTGCTGGAGCGCTCCGGGCGCAGCGTCGAGCAGATCGCGGCGGACGTGGGGCTGGGGACGGGGGCGAACCTGCGGCTGCACTTCCAGCGGACGCTGGGGACGACACCGAGCGAGTACCGGCGGACGTTCACGCGCGGCGAGTAGCGGCGAGTAGCGGCGAGTAGCGGCGGGCCCCGGCGAGTCTCGGCGCGGGGCCGGTACGGTGCCGGGCGTACGGCGCAGGCGGTCCTACGGCGTGCGTGGCGCGATCCTTGCGAACCGTGGCGCTCGTGCCCAGGCCGTACCCGGCCGCCGCGCGCCACCCTGGAAGGCGAACCGGACAGTCACCCGCAGGGACCTGCGGAGACTTCAGGAACCGTGCCAGGACTGGGGACACTTCTCATGACCCGCATCGCCATCAACGGATTCGGCCGCATCGGACGCAACGTGCTGCGCGCGCTGCTGGAGCGCGACACCGAACTGGAGGTCGTGGCCGTCAACGACCTCACCGAGCCGGCCGCGCTCGCCCGCCTGATCGCCTTCGACTCGACCGCCGGCCGCCTCGGCCGCCCGGTGAGCGTCGACGGCGACGTCCTCGTGGTGGACGGCCGCCGGATCAAGGTGCTCGCCGAGCGCGAACCCGCGCAGCTGCCGTGGGCGGAGCTCGGCGTGGACATCGTGCTGGAGTCCACCGGCCGCTTCACCGCCGCGAAGGCCGCGCGCGCCCACCTCGACGCCGGCGCCCGCAAGGTCCTGGTCAGCGCGCCCTCCGACGGCGCCGACGTGACCCTGGCGTTCGGCGTCAACACCGAGGCGTACGACCCGGCCCTGCACACGGTCGTCTCGAACGCCTCCTGCACCACCAACGCGCTCGCCCCGCTCGCCGCGGTCCTGCACGACCTCGCCGGGATCGAGCACGGCTTCATGACCACGGTGCACGCCTACACCCAGGAGCAGAACCTCCAGGACGGCCCGCACCGCGACCCGCGCCGGGCTCGTGCCGCGGGCGTCAACATCGTGCCCACCACCACCGGCGCGGCCAAGGCGATCGGCCTGGTCCTGCCCGACCTCGACGGCAAGCTCTCCGGCGACTCCATCCGGGTGCCCGTCCCCGTCGGCTCGATCGTCGAACTCAACACGACCGTCGCCCGCGACGTCACCCGCGACGAGGTCCTCGCCGCCTACCGTGCCGCCGCCGACGGCCGGCTCGCCGGTGTCCTGGAGTACTCCGAGGACGCCCTCGTCTCCTCCGACATCACCGGCAACCCCGCCTCCGCGATCTTCGACTCCGCCCTCACCCGCGTCGACGGCCGCCACATCAAGGTCGTCGCCTGGTACGACAACGAGTGGGGCTTCTCCAACCGCGTCATCGACACCCTCCAACTCCTCGCCGCCTCCTGACCCTTGCCCCCCGGGTTCGCCCGGGGCACCGACCGGCCCCGCGCGCCCGAAGGCGGCGGGGCTCGGGCGGTCCGGGTGAAGGCCGGGTGGCCTAGGCTGCGCGGGTGGACGCGAGACCTGAGCTGACTCTTCTGCCGCGGGTGGCGTGGCGCGGTCAGGAGGTCAACGCGCCGCGGCTGCGGGCGCTGCTGGCGCTGCTGGCCGGGGAGCTGCGGGGCGGGTGCGGCACGGAGCGGCTGGTGCGCGGGCTGTGGCCGGAGGAGTTGCCGGAGCGGCCGGGCAAGGCGCTCCAGGTGATCGTGTCCCGGGCGCGGGCGCAGTGGGGCGCGGAGGTCATCGAGAGCACCCCGGGCGGATACCGCCTGGCCCTGACCGAGGAACAGGTGGACAGCTCCGCCCTGTTGCTCGCCGCATCCGCGGGCGCCGAGCGGGCCCGGGCCGGCGACCACGCGGGAGCGCTGGCGGCCGCCGAGACCGGCCTCGCACTGTGGGCGGAGGTCCCCGACGACTCCCACGACGCCGGCTCCTCGTCCGACCCCGTCGCCGCGCTGCGCGCCGAACGCCGCCCCGTACGCGACGCGTTGGCCCGTACCCGGGCCCTGGCCCTGGCCCGGCTGGGCCGGTACACCGAGGCCGCCGGCCCCCTCGCGCAGGCCGCCGCCGCCCACCCGCACGACGAGGAAGTCCTCGCCGAACTCCTGCGCACGCAGGCGGCGACGGCCGGCCCGTCCGCCGCGCTCACCCGGTACGAGGCGTACCGCCGCGGCCTGCGCGACCGGCTCGGCACCGCGCCGGGCGCCCGACTGCGGGCCGTGCAGCAGGAGTTGCTGCGCGAACAGACTCCCGCGGCCGTGCACGGCGTACCGCACGAACCGAACCCGCTGCTCGGCCGCGACGCGGACGTCGAGGCGGTGCTGCACCTGCTGCGCGACGCCCGCGCCGTGACCGTGGTCGGCCCCGGCGGCCTCGGCAAGACCCGGCTCGCCCACGCCGTCAGCCGCCGGGCCGAAGGGCGCGTCGTGCACTTCGTGCCGCTCGCCGGGGTCACCGCCGACCAGGACGTGGCCGCCGAGGTGGCGGCGGCCCTCGGCGCGGGGGACGCCCGGCACCCCGCCTCCACCGCACCCGCCTCCGCCTCCGCCTCCACCGCACCCGACCCGGTGCCCGGCATCCTCGGCGCCCTCGGCCCCGCCCCCGCCCTCCTCGTCCTCGACAACTGCGAGCAGGTCGTCCACGGCGCCGCCGACCTCGTACGGGCCCTCGTCGCCTCCACGCGCGACCTGCGGGTGCTGGCCACCAGCCGCGCCCCGCTCGACCTCACCTCCGAGGCGGTGTACGCCCTGCCTGCCCTCGGCCCCGCCACCTCCGCCGAGCTGTTCACCCAGCGCGCCCGCGCCGCCCGCCCCGGCGCCGACCTGCCCCCGGACGCCGTCGCCGAGCTGTGCCGCCACCTCGACGGGCTGCCCCTCGCCCTGGAACTGGCCGCTGCCCGCGTCCGCGCGCTGTCGGTCCCGGAGATCGCCCGCCGCCTCGGCGACCGCTTCGCGCTGCTGCGCGGCGGCGCCCGGGACACCCCCGCACGCCACCGCACCCTGCACGCCGTCGTCGCGTGGAGCTGGAACCTGCTCGCCGAGGACGCCGCCGCCGCGCTGCGCCTGCTGTCCGTCTTCCCCGGCGGCTTCTCCGGCGCCGCCGCGGACCACGTCCTCGGCGCCGACGCGCTGCCCGTCCTGGAGCAACTGGCCGACCAGTCCCTGCTCACCGTGGCCGACACCCCGGCCGGCACCCGCTTCCGGATGCTGGAGACCGTACGGGAGTTCAGCGCCGCGCGCCGCGCCGAGGCCGGCGAGCAGGACGAGGCCGCCGACCGCTTCCTGCGCTGGGCCCGGGACTTCGGCGCCGCCCACCACGACGTGCCCTTCGGCCCCGAACCCCGCGCGGCCTGGGAGCGGATCAGACCCGAGCAGGACAACCTCGTCCTCGCCCTGCGGCACGCCCTGGCCCGCGGTGACGGCGCCACCACCGCCGCCGTCACCGCGGTGCTCGCCGCCCTGTGGTCCAGCGACGCCGGCTACGCCCGCCTGCTCACCCTCGCCGCAGACACCGGCCCCGCCCTCTCGCACCACCGCCCCGCGCCCGAACACGCCGAAGTCGCCCGCGCCGCCGCCGTGATGTGCACCGCGGGCCTGCTCATGGGCCACGGCCCGCGCCCGCTGCGCCAACTCGCCACGCTGCGGCGGCTGCCCGCGGCCACCCCCGACACCCTGCTGGGCGCCGCCGCGCTGGTCCTCCTCGCCGTCCCCCGGATACGGCCCCCCGACTTCGCGGTGCTGAACGAACTGTGCGGCAGCGACCGCCCGTTGGTCGCCGGCATCGCCGAGAGCATCGCCACCTACGTCTGGGAGGCCGAGCACGACCCCGACCGCGCGCTCGCCTCCGCCCACCGCGTCGTCACCGAACTGGCCCCGGCCGGCAGCCCGTCGATGCGCCTGGTCGGGCACTCCCGGCTGAGCGAGCTGTACCTGCGGGTCGGGCGCGGCGAGGAGGCGTACCGCCATCTCCTCGCGGTACTGGACGTGTTGCCGCTCCTCAACGACGGGCAGGATCACCTCTTCGTCCGCTCCTCCCTCGTCCTCGCCTGCCTCCAGCGCGGCGACCTCGACGAGGCCGAGTTCTGGCTCGCGCAGTGCGAACGGGACGCCGCGCGGCGGCAGGACGCGCACTACCGGCCGGACCTGGCCGGCCGCGCCGAGGTCGCGCTGGCGCGCGGGGAGACCGAGACGGGGCTCGGCCTGTGGCGCGAGGTGGGGGAGCGGATGCGCGCGGGGGCCGGACCGGCCGCCGCCGAGCCGGCCCTGCCCGACCCCTGGACGCTGCACCTCCAGGCGGCCCTGGTCACCGCCCACGCGCACGCCGGCCGCCTCGACCTCGCCGAGCCCCAACTCGCCGAGCTGCGAAGCTCCTTGCGCCTGCTGCTGGCCGCGGACACCGCGCCCGGCGCGTCCGCGCAACTCCCCCTGTACGGCACCGCGCTGCACGCCCTCGGCATGGCCGGCCTCACCCGCGGCGACCCCGCCCCCGCCGTCCGCATGCTCGCCCTGGCCGAACGGCTGCACGTCCTGCGGGAGTTCCAGCCGACGATGTCCGCGGACCGCGCCCGGCGGGCGGCCGAGAACGCCGACCGGGCGGCGTACCGCGACGCGGTGTCGCGGTACGCCGCCCTGGCACGGGACGACCTCCGGGCCGCCGCTCGCGCCCTCGTCACCGACCGCGGTTGAAAGACCTCATCGACCAGCGGTAGCCCAGCACCGTCAGACCGGCGCACCACGCCAGCGCGATCCACCCGTTGTCCCCGATGCCCGTGCCCAGCAGCAGCCCGCGCAGCGTCTCGATGGCCGGTGTGAACGGCTGGTACTTCGCGATCGGCTGGAACCAGCCCGGCATCGTGTCCGCCGGGATGAACGCGCTGGAGATCAGCGGCAGCAGGATCAGCGGCATCGCGCTGTTCCCGGCGGCCTCGGCGTTCGGGCTCGCCATCCCCATCCCGACCGCGACCCAGGTCAGCGCCAGTGCGAACAGCGCGAGCAGCCCGAACGCGGACAGCCACTCCAGCGCGCCCGCGCCGGTGGACCGGAACCCGACGGCCACGGCGACGGCGCCGACCAGCACCAGACTGGCCAGCACCTGGAGCACGCTGCCCACGACATGCCCGATGATCGGGGCGCCGCGGTGGATCGCCATCGTGCGGAACCGGTCCATGATGCCCTCGGACATGTCGGTGGCCACCGACACCGCCGCCCCGATCACGGTGCTGCCGATCGTCATCATCAGGATGCCCGGGACCAGGTAGGCGACGTAGTCCGCGCGGTTCGCGGTCGCGCCCCCGATGCCCGCGCTCATCACGTCGCCGAAGACGTAGACGAAGAGCAGGAGCAGCATGATCGGGGTGAGCAGGAGGTTGAGGGTGAGGGAGGGGTAGCGGCGCGCGTGGAGGAGGTTGCGGCGCAGCATCGTGTGGGAGTCGCGGACGGCCAGGGGGAGGGCGCTCATCGGGTCTCTTCCTTCCGGAGGGTGCTGCTGCTGCCGGGCTGCGCGGGGACGTCGCGGCCGCCGGTGAGGGCGAAGAACACGTCGTCGAGGTCGGTGGTGTGCACGGTCAGCTCGTCCGCCTCGACACCGGCGGCGTCCAACCGGTCCAGTACGGACCGCAGTTCGCGCTGGCTGCCGTCGCTGGGGACCCGCAGGGTCAGGGCCTCCTCGTCCCCGCCCGCCCCGCGCAGTGCCGCTGCCGCCGACCGGTACGCGGCCGGGTCCGTGAACCGCAGCCGTACGTGCCCGCCCGGGACGAGCCGCTTCAGCTCCTCCGCGGTGCCCTCGGCCGCGATCCGGCCCTCGCTCAACACCGCGATACGGTCCGCGAGTTCGTCGGCCTCCTCCAGGTACTGCGTGGTGAGGAACACCGTCACCCCGTCGGCGACCAGCCCCCGTACGATGCCCCACATCGTGTGGCGGCTGCGCGGGTCCAGCCCCGTGGTCGGCTCGTCCAGGAAGATGATCCGCGGGCCGCCCACCAGCGTCATCGCGAGGTCCAGCCGCCGCTTCATCCCCCCGGAGTACGTCGACGCCGGCTTCCTCGCCGCCTCGTCCAGGCCGAACCGCGCCAGCAGTTCCGCGGCCACCCGGCGGCCCTCGCGGCGCGGCAGATGGTGCAGGTCCGCCATCAGCAGCATGTTCTCCTCGCCGGTGATCAACCCGTCCACCGCGGAGAACTGCCCCGTCACCCCGATCGCCGCCCGCACCTGCTGCGCCCCGGCCACCACGTCGTGGCCGCCGACCCGCACGTGTCCGGCGTCCGCCGCGACCAGCGTCGACAGCACCTTCACCGCGGTCGTCTTCCCGGCCCCGTTCGGCCCCAGCAGCGCGAACACGGTGCCTGCGGGCACCACCATGTCCACCCCGTCGAGGACCGCCTTGTCCCCGTACGCCTTCCGCAGCCCGCTCGCCTCGATGGCGGGCCCACCCGATGTCGTCGTCATGCCCCGGAGCTTCCCGCCCCCCGGCTTCACCGCGGTTTCACCCCGCACTCACCGGGTCCCGGCGGGAGCAGGCGCCGTGAAACCCTCAGCGGTTGACGGTCTGGTTCTCGCGGACGGTGACGGTGAACTGCTTGCTCGACTGGCCGTCCGGGAGCGCCGGGGCGCTGGGGGCGCCGTCGGGGTCGGCGGAAGGGGTCCAGGTGACCTTCCATACGACGCTGGCCTTCAGGGTGTAGCCCCCTGCGGAGGATGCCTTCGTGTACGTGATGTTGCAGTCCGCGTCCTTGGTGTCGACGCTGTACTTCCCCCCGGCCGCCTTCAGGTCGTACGTGCAGCTCTGCGGGTCCGCGTACGGCGTTCCCGCGTCGATCGTCAGCTGCTCCGGCACCGCGGTCGTGGTCGCCGCGACGTGGATGCCGAAGTCCGCGTTGTCCAGGCTCGCGGTCACCCACACCTTCGGCAGTGCCTTGTCGAACGCGATCTCCGTGTCCAGGTTCACCAGTTGGTTCTGCGCGATCGGGCGCAGCGTGATATCCGGATTCGGCAGGACCGTCTCGTTGAACGCCAACCCGGCCAGCGTCTTCGGGTCGACCTTCGGAATGTCGGGCGTCGACGGCTGCTCCGGTGTGATCCACTTCCACGGGTCGAGCGCCGCGCACGCGTCGGCCTTGGAGAGGTCGGGGACGATCAGCTGGTACCAGCCGCCCTTGTCGCCCTCGTGGAAGTTGTCCTTCCCGTACTCCTGCCCCATCTCGTCCCAGGCCGACCCCGAGACCCAGTTGCTGTTGATGTAGTCCGAGAACTCCTTCGGAGTGAACTCCGGCTCATACCAACAAGCCGGCGGCGACCACCCCGACCCCGCCGGCGCACTCATTTGCACACCGGGCCCTTTATAACTCTTGGAGTACTGCACCTGGGAATGGATTTTGCTGGGGTTGGGCGTCTTGGTCTTAGGAGGCGATGGTGGCGGTGCTGTCCAGTCCTGGTCCGCGCTACTCGACCCGGCGCCGACCACTACCAGCGACATCGATGCTGCCGCTACCGTAAATGCGCGCCATGTTTTGTTGGTCAAAGCTGGCATCGCGCCGCCCCCCGCTGCGAGTTGTAGCTAGCCGTCTGCCACGTTCCATCCTTCGATTTCAATAGGAGGGAGGAATGGAAGATGAAGCTGTTCGCACTTGGCTTCGTCTTAAGGACCTTCCCGGTCTGCGTGTCCTTGTCGTAGGAGTAGCGCTGATCTTCGCAGAACGTTACTCCAGCCCTCGTCGCGCTCGAAACGGTCACCTTGCGGTCGTAGATGTGGACCGTTCCCGTGATCGTGTGGTGGCCCTTCTTTCCCGCGATGATGTTGTTGCTCCAGTTGGCCTGAGCGTCCGCGATGACGTACTGGGTGAAGATCGGCAGCTCGGGGTCCAGCTTGACGATCGCCATGTAGGTCGCGTTTTCGGCGTAGGCCTGGTCGCGGAGGATGGCGTCCTTGGTCTTGTCGCCCGTGGTGTCCGCGTCGATCTTGATTTTGACGTCGCTGGGGAAGTCGAACGTCGGGGCGCCGGGGGCCGTGGTGGGGGTGGGGGAGGAAGAAGCGGTGGTGGGGGGCGGGGCACTCGCGGGGGTGGTGGCCGCGATCTTGTCATCGTGACTGCCACCCCCGCATGCGGTGAGGAACAGGGCGGCCGCAGCCACGGTGCAGGCGGCGGCAGCAAACGTCGTGCGGGGTGCCATGGCGGACCCAGTCTCCCGTTGTCGGTGTACGCAGACGTGACGGGAGCAAAGGGCGAGGCGCTGCCGAGGAGTGGTCGTGCAGAGCCCCCCCGGGCCGGCCGCCCTTCACGGTGGCCACATTCTGCAACGTTCGGAGCCCTACGTTAGCTGTCGTCACGCGCCGCAGTCCACGACGACGCGGCCGACTCCACCGGCGCGCGCCCGGCCCCGCGTTCCGCCCCACCCCTTGCATAATGGTCAAGAACCCTTGACCATTACCGCATGCCCACCGACGAGGTCCCCGAGACCCTCCACGTCACGACGGACGAGCAGTTGCGCGCCGTCTCCAACCTCACCCGCCACCGGATCATGGCGGCACTCCGCTTCGAGCCGGCGACGATCACCCAACTCGCCGAGCGGGTGGGCCTGGCGAAGGGCAGTTCGAGCTACCACGTGCGGCTGCTGGAGCGGGCCGGACTGGTGAAGGTGGTCCGCACCCGGAAGGTGCGGGGCGTCACCGAGCGGTACTACGCGATGGCCGCGCGGACGATCGTGCTGCCGGACCCGGGCGAGGGAGGGCCGGACGTGCTGATGCGGCACGCGGTCGCGGACCTGGAGGCGGCGCGGACGGACAGCGAGCGCCATGTGCGGATGGCGCATCTGCGGCTGACGGACGAGCAGTTCGCCCAACTGGGGGCGCGGCTGGAGGCGCTGGCCGACGAGTACCGGGAACTGTCGGACCCGTCGCTGCCGGACACCTCGCTGGTGTTCGCACTGTTCCGCCCGGCGCCGCGCCGGCAGGCCGAGGGGGACGCCAAGTGACCGCGGAGACACGGAAGTTGCCGGCCGGGTTCGGGCGGCTGTGGACCGCGCAGACGGTGTCCTCGCTCGGCGACGGGGTGTCGCAGGCCGCGATGCCGCTGCTCGCGCTGACGCTGACGCGCGACCCGATGGCGCTCGCGGTCGTCACGGCGGCGGGGACCCTGCCGTGGCTGCTGTTCGGGGTGCTCGGCGGTGTGCTGGTGGACCGGTGGGAGCACCGGCGCACGATGTGGGTGACGGACGCCGCGCGTGCGGCGCTGATCGCGGTCCCCGCGGTGGCGGCCGTACTGGACGCGCTGAGCATTCCGCTGCTGGCGGCTGTCGCGTTCCTGCTCGGCCTGGGCGGGCTGTTCTTCGACACGGCCGCCACGGCCTTCCTGCCGGACCTGCTGCGCCGCGACCCCGCGCTGCTGGAGCGCGCCAACTCCCGTCTGCGCGGCGCCCAGACCGCCATGTTCGGCTTCGCGGGGCCGCCCGCGGGCAGCGCGCTGCTCGCGCTCGGGCGGGCGTTCCCGCTGCTCGCCGACGCGGTGTCGTTCGTCCTGTCCGCGCTGCTGGTCCGCACGCTGCCCGCCGTGCCCCGGCCGGTGCCGGAGGCGCGCGAGTCCCTGCTGCGGCAGGCGCGGGCGGGGGCGTCGTACGTCTTCGGGGACCGGTTGCTGCTCGGGCTGGCGCTGCGCCCGGCGGTCGGGAACGTCGCGTTCCTCGCGGTGGAGACCGTGCTCGCGCTCTTCGCGCACGAGCGCCTGGGCATCGACACGTACGGCTACGGGCTGCTCCTCACGGCGGAGGCCACCGGCGGACTGCTCGGGACGGGCGCCGCCTCCGCCCTCGGCCGACGGCTCGGCACCGGCACCGCGCTGACCTGCACGGCCGTCGTTGAGGGGCTCGCCGTCCTCGGGCTGGCCGCCGCCCCGAACCCGTACGCGGCCGGGCTGGCGCTCGCCGTCTGCGGTGCGGGCATGGGCGCCACGATGGTGCTCGGGCCCTCCCTCCGGCAGGCGATCGTCCCGGCCCACCTCATGGGCCGCGTCGCCTCCACCTCCCGCATGCTGGCGATGTGCGCCGCCCCGGTCGGGGCCTTCCTCGGCGGCTGGCTGGCCACCGCCTACGACATCCGCACCCCGCTCTACGCCGCCGGCGCACTCCTGTTGACGATGACGGCCGTCACGGCGTCCATGACCGGCAACCGCCGGGTCGAAGCGGCACTGGCCGCCGCTGCCCCGGCCGCTGCCCCGGCCGCCGCCCCGGCCACCGCCCCGGGCATCTGAACCCGGTCGGCACCAGGACGGGCCCGTCGCCGCGAGGGTTCGGCCACCCGGCGGCCGCTTCGAGACGTTCTCCTCGAAAGCTTCACCAGCCGCCGGCCGGCCCCCGTCGGCGGGCCCCCGTCCGCGCCCCTCCGTCAACTTCCCTCCCATGGAACTCAGGTAGAGTCCCGCGGGTCGTGGGAACCCCCGCGACCAGCGGATTCCGGTAGTGCGCCGGCTGGCTCCGGCGGACCGGACAGGGGAGAGGTGCGCACACATGGGTGCCAACGGCACTGTCGACGAGATCGGGACGGAAAGGGTCGACACCGCAGAGCCGCCGGCGCCCGGGTCCAGCAAGATCGAGGGCACGATGTCGGGGGAGCGGCTGGTGTTCTTCACCGACGCCGTGACGGCGATCTCCATCACCCTGCTGGTCCTGCCGCTGGTGGACCTCGTGCCGGAGGTCTCGGCCGACCACAAGGGCGCCAGCGAGGTGATCACCGGCCACCTCGGCCAGATCTGGAGCTTCCTGCTCAGCTTCGCCGTCGTCGCGAACGTCTGGCGCGAGCACCACCGCGCCTTCTCGGCGGTCACCCGGCTCACCCGCGCCCTGGTGATATGGAACATGGGGTGGCTGCTCGCCGTCGTCGTGCTCCCGCTCCCGACCGAGATGATCGGCACCTTCGGCCGCGACCGGTTCGCCGGAGGCTTCTACTACGCCACGCTCCTGGCCACGATGGTGTGCCGGCTGGCGATGCTGCGCATCCTCAAGTCCACCCCGCAGCTGCTCGAGGAGGACGGGCGGGGCGCCCGCGTGGACATCGACGAGTCGTTCACCGAGAGCTACTGGAACGTCATCGCCCTGGTGGCCGCCTTCGCGATCGCGCTCGCCGTGCCCGTGCTGCAGTACTACAGCCTCGCGCTGCTGATCCTGCCGCGGCGGGTGCTGAAACTGCGGGCCCGCACCGCGGCCTGAGGCCCGCGCGCACGCGAGCGGCCCGCCGCGGGCTGCGCCGGGGCGGTGGAGATCCTGCGCAGATCTCGTGTGGCGGTCCCGCGGACATCACACTCCGGCGGGCTGCCCCGTCGTACGGGTGAAGGCGGCGCACCACGCGCCGCACCCACGCGACAGCGAAGGCGGGAACCCACCATGGAAGCTCGGATGGACCTCACGGGCAACGCGCTCATGAACAAGGTCATCCCCCACCTGGCCACGGCCGGCCGGCTGACCATGACCTCCTCGATACCGGCGGCGACCCTCGAACTGGTGCGGCTGCGCGCCAGCCAGATCAACGGCTGCGCGTTCTGCACCGACATGCACACCAAGGAGGCCGCGCACGCGGGCGAGAGCGCGATCCGGCTCAACCTGGTCGCGGTCTGGCGCGAGGCCACCGTCTTCACCGACGCCGAGCGCGCCGCCCTGGAGCTGACCGAGCGGGCCACCCGCGTCGCCGACGGCGCCGAGGGCGTCAGTGACGAGGTGTGGGCCGCGGTGACCAAGCACTACGACGAGGACCAGATCGCCGCCCTGCTCACCACCATCGCGCTGATCAACGCGTTCAACCGGCTCAACATCATGGTCCGCCAGCCCGCGGGCTCCTACGTCGTCGGTCAACTCGGCTGATCCGCAAGCCTGTTCGGCGCTTCCCCCGGCTGCCTCCCACCCCCGCGTCCACCAGAGTTCACCCACTCGTAACGGGCCGCCCGGACAACCCGGACGGAGGGTGCGCGGTCGTCCTTGTCGGGGGGATTCCGCACCGGCCCGATGCAACGCGAAGGCCCTGGCGACCCTCCACACAAGTAGTCGCGCGCACCCGCGCCGCGCCGCCGGAACCCCGGCGGGCGGCAGGGCGCGGGGGGAGGGAAGGGTCGGTATGGACGCAGGCTCGCATCCGGGCGGCGGGGCGGTGGCGCAGCGGCCACCCGCGGCGGTGGGCGGCGCCCCTGCGCCGGCCCGCCGCGACGCGCTGGGCGGAGCACCGGACCGGGCACCGGCGCCGAAGGAGGGGACGGCACCGGACGGCTCGGCTGGGCCTGCCCAGTGGCACCGCGGGATGACCCTGGTCGGCACGATCAGCCTGTTCATCGGCACCCGCGGCACCTGGTCCGACGCGATGGGCAAGCACCCGCCGCTCGCCGCGCTCATCTCCGTCTGCTACGCGGGCATCCTCCTCGCGGGGGTGGCCGCCGGCGCCGTACGGACCCGCCGCGCGCTGGTGCGGACCGACGCGGGGGTCCTGCTGATCGCGCTCGTCCTGGTCGGCTGCCGGCTGGCGCTCCACCACGCCGGCGCCGACGAGGGCGTGCTCACCGCCCAGGCGGCCCAGGCCATCGACCACGGCCGGCCGATCTACGACCAGCCGTGGCCCTGGCTCTTCGAGCACTCCCGCATCGCGCTCACCAAGACCATGAGCGGCGGCGCCGACTACACCTACGGCTACCCGCCGCTGGCCGCGCTGCTCACCGCGCCGGTGCACCTGGTGGTGCACAGCACCGCCGCGGCCACGGTCGTGACCACCGGCGCCCTGATGGCCGGCACGGTGGTGCTGTGGCTGATGCTGCCCGCGCCCTGGCGGTCCGCGGCCACCGCGGTCTGCCTCGGCTTCGACCTGCTGCCGCAGTACGCCCGCGAGGGCTACCCCGCCATGCTCGCCTTCGCGCTGCTGGTCCCGGTCGTGGTCCGCTGGCCGCGGACCGGTGCCGGAGGGCGGCTCGGCCGCGCCGGAGTGGTGCGCGCGCTGTGCCTGGGCGCTGCCTGCGCCTCCCAGCAACTCGCCTGGTTCCTCACCCCGTTCCTCCTGGTCGCCCTCTACGCGGTACGGCGCGGCGAACTCGGCCGCCGCGACGCGCTGGCCGTCACCGCCCGCTACACCGGTACGGCCCTGCTGTCCTGGGCCGCGCTCAACGTCTACTTCGCCGCGCAGGACCCGGTGGGCTGGGTGCACGGCATCATGCTGCCGCTGACGCAGAACGCGATCATGCACGGCCAGGGCGTGGTGGACATCTCGTACTACTTCACCGACGGCAGCAGCCGGCTGAGCTTCTACTCCTACGGCAGCGTCCTGCTCCTGCTCGGGCTGCTCGCGGCGACCTGCCTGTTCGTCCGGCGGCTCGGGCCGGCGGTCACGGTGCTGCCCTGGGCGTCGTTCTACTTCGCCACCCGCTCCCAGGACGGCTACTTCCTGATGCTCACACCGCTGTGGCTGGCGGCGCTGGCGACGGTGCCCGCCTCCGCGCTGGCCGGCGCCTGGCAGCCGCGGCTGCCGAGGCGGCTGCGCTCGCGGCGCGCGAAGGCGGCGGTGCTGGCCGGGCTGCTGGTCCCGGCGGTGGCGTGCGTGACCGTGGCCGCCGCGAGTCCGCCGCCGATGGCGATGACGGTCACCCCGCGGCTGGCCCGCGCGCACCACGGGGTGACCGCGGTGAGCGTGCGGGTGACCAACCGCGGCTCCGTGCCGCTGACCCCGCACTTCGCCACGCGCAGCGGCCAGGGCTCCTCCAACTGGTGGTCCATCGAGTCCGGCGACCGCACCCTGGCGCCGCACGCCTCCACGACCTACCTGCTGCGGCCGCCCGGCGGTTACCGCGGGTTCCCGCCGCACCAGCACCTGTACCTGACGGCGTTCACCGACCGGCCGATGACGGTGACGGCGGCGCTCATCCCGTCCAAGGGCGCGCCGCCGCGCTGAGCCGCCGCGCTGAGCCGCCGCGCTGCGCCTTCGCTACGACGCCGCCGGTGCGGGCGGGCGGACCATGAAGACGTCGATCGGGTCCTCGGACTCGACCGTGAATCCGTGCCGCTCGTACAGGCGGCGGGCGGCGCTGCCCTGGAGCACGATCAGGCGGGTGGTCTCGCCCGCCCGGTCCGCGCGGGCGAGCAGCGTGCCCAGCACCCAGGTGCCCAGGCCCCGGCCCTGGTGGGCGCGGGCGAGGTAGAAGTGCTCCAGGACGCGGGAGCCGTCGGGCTCGGGGCGGAAGGTGACCGAGCCGGCCAGGGCGCCGTCCGCCAGGACGATCGAGGTGTGCTCGCGGGAGAAGCCGTCCCGCAGCCGCTGCCGGACCCGGTGCTCGTCATAGCGGCCGAGGCGTTCGAGGTCGGGGCGCATGACGAGCGCGCGCAGGTCGGCGACCTTCTCGACATCGGCGGGCGTCGAGGGGCGCAGCGACCAGCCGCCGGCCGCGGCCGTCCTCGTACCGGTGCTTGCGGCCGTGTTCGTGCTGTCCATGTCCGTCCCTCTGCCGGTGTGTGCGGCGGTGCTCAGTCGTCGCTGTCCTGCTCGGCCCCCGCGGAGGGGCCGTCCTCGTCCTGGCCGCCGCCGGACTGGGCCGGGACGAGGACGCCCGGGCCGCCGGTGATCTCGATGCCCTC
Organism: Actinacidiphila sp. bgisy144; assembly: GCF_057708105.1. Classification (NCBI taxonomy): domain Bacteria; kingdom Bacillati; phylum Actinomycetota; class Actinomycetes; order Kitasatosporales; family Streptomycetaceae; genus Actinacidiphila; species Actinacidiphila sp. bgisy144. Next base: position 20,465 of record NZ_JBYIRM010000011.1, read on the forward strand.
GCGCAGGAAGGCGCGCCTGATCCGCCAGCGCAGCTCGCGGGAGACGCTCGCGGCCTGGCCGGGCATGGTGCGGGCCTGCGCCTGGAGCACCACGGAGTCCTCCGCGACCGACTCCAGCCCGAGCACCTTCACCGGCTCCCACAGCCGCTCGTCCCAGGGCGTCTCCTTGGCCATGTCGTCCGCGGTCGCCGTGATCACCGCGCGGGCCCGGTCCAGGTCCTCACCCGCGCCGACCTGCACGTCCACCACCGCGGTGGCCCAGCCCTGGCTGAGGTTCCCGATCCGCTTCACCTCGCCGTTGCGGACGTACCAGATCTCGCCGCCGTCGCCGCGCAGCTTCGTGACCCGCAGGCCGACCTCCACCACGGTGCCGGTCGCCACACCCGCGTCGATCACGTCGCCGACGCCGTACTGGTCCTCCAGGATCATGAACACGCCGGAGAGGAAGTCCGTCACCAGGTTGCGGGCGCCGAAGCCGATCGCGACGCCGGCCACCCCGGCGCTGGCCAGCAGCGGCGCCAGGTTGATCTTCAGCACCGACAGCACCGTCAGCGCGGCCGTGCCCAGGATCAGGAACGACGCCACGCTGCGCAGCACCGACCCGATCGCCTCGCTGCGCTGGCGGCGCCGCTCGGCGTTGACCAGCAGCCCGCCCAGCGCGGTGTTCGCGGCCACCTCCGCGCCCCGGTTCATCCGTTCGATGAGCCGGCTGATGGTCTTGCGTACCACCGAACGGAGTACCACCGCGATCGCGACGATCAGCACGATCCGCAGGCCCGAGGTGAGCCAGTTCGCCCAGTTGTCGTCCACCCAGCTGCTGGCCTGCGCCGCCGAACGGGGCACGTCGGCGAACGGCGCGGTGTTCTGGGGCTGCGGCGTCGGGCTGGACACGGGGACCTCCGTCGGGGGAGCCCGGGGGCTCGGGGTGCGAGGGCTCCAATGTAACGGCGGCCAAACACGTGAACGATGCCGTCTCGTTGCCCCGCGGAGGAGCGGAAGGCCGCTGATCGGGGGATGTATGGAGGGTGCGGCGGCGTTGTCCTACCAGGGACCCGGAGCGGCAGGGGCGCGAGTGTGGTCCAAAACACCCTCGGTCCGTTACCCGGGCATGGTGGCGCAGTGCACCGCATTCCGGAGAGACTGAGGCCAGATCGTCCCGGCGCGAGCCACGCGCCGCCGGCGCCTAAGGAGGCATCCGTGCCGCATGTCCTGGTCCTGAACGCGTCGTACGAGCCACTCGGCGTCGTACCGCTACGCCGCGCGCTCATCCTCGTGCTCAACAACAAGGCCGTGTGCCTGGAGGAATCCGGCGCCTACCTGCACAGCGAGACCCAGGCGCTGCCCGCGCCGAGTGTCGTGAAACTCACCAAGTTCGTACGCGTCCCCTTCCGGGGCACGGTCCCGCTGACCCGCCGGGCGCTCTTCGCCCGGGACGGCGGCAAGTGCGCGTACTGCGGGGCCGCCGCCACCAGCGTCGACCACGTCATCCCGCGCAGCCGCGGCGGCCAGCACGCCTGGGACAACGTGGTGGCGGCGTGCAGACGCTGCAACCACGTGAAGGCGGACCGCCACGTCGCCGAGCTGGGGTGGCGGCTGCGCCATCAACCGGCCCCGCCGTCGGGGCTGGCCTGGCGGATCATCGGGACCGGACATCGGGACCCGAGGTGGCTGCCATACCTGCAACCCTTCGGCGCGGACGACGCCCTGGCCCGGATCGACGGCATATCAGCCTGAGATCCGGGCTTCTTGCTTCCCACCGCGGTACGCCCGCCCGCCCCGGGCGCACCGCGGTGCCGGCCTCCACCGCGTCGCCGGCGCCGCCGAGGCACCGCCTTTCCCTGGGCGGGCCGACGCCCGCGGGGGAGGCGGCGAACGTGCGAGGATGGGCCTGCCACCGGCGGAAACCCGGTGAGCGGGACCCGGGTGATCGCTATCCGGATCGATCCGGTCGACACGTTCGACGAGTTCGGCAGTGAAGGAGAAGGCCGTCGTGGCTGGTACGAACCTCACGCGTGCGGAGGCGCAGGAGCGGGCGCGCCTGCTCCGCGTGGAAGCGTACGACATCGAGCTGGACCTGCGCGGGGCCCAGGACGGCGGGACCTTCCGCTCGGTGACCACCGTGCGCTTCGAGGTCCGCGAGCCCGGTGCGAGCTTCATCGACCTGATCGCCCCGGCCGTCCACGAAGTCGTGCTCAACGGGACCGCGCTCGACGCCGACCGCGTCTTCGCCGACTCCCGGATCGCCCTCGACGACCTGCCCGCCGGGCCGAACGAGCTGCGGGTCGTCGCCGACTGCGCCTACACCAACACCGGTGAGGGCCTGCACCGCTTCGTCGACCCGGTCGACAAGCAGGCGTACCTGTACACGCAGTTCGAGGTGGCGGACTCCCGCCGGGTCTACGCCTCCTTCGAGCAGCCCGACCTGAAGGCGGCCTTCGCCTTCACCGTCCAGGCGCCCGCCGGCTGGACGGTCGTGTCGAACTCTCCGACGCCGCCGGCCCCCGAGGACGGCGTGTGGGTCTTCGAGCCCACCCCGCGCATCTCGTCGTACGTCACCGCGCTGATCGTCGGCCCGTACGCCTCGGTGCACAGCACCTGGGAGGGGGCGGGGCGCAGCGTGCCGCTGGGCGTGTACTGCCGACCCTCCCTCGTGGAGCACCTGGACGCCGAGGAGATCTTCGCCGTCACCCGGCAGGGCTTCGACTGGTTCCACGACAAGTTCGCCCACCCGTACCCGTTCGCCAAGTACGACCAGCTGTTCGTCCCGGAGTTCAACGCGGGCGCGATGGAGAACGCGGGCGCGGTCACCATCCGCGACCAGTACGTCTTCCGCTCCAAGGTCACCGACTCCGCGTACGAGGTGCGGGGGGAGACCATCCTGCACGAGCTGGCCCATATGTGGTTCGGCGACCTGGTCACCATGGAGTGGTGGAACGACCTCTGGCTCAACGAGTCGTTCGCCACCTACACCTCCATCGCCTGCCAGGCGCACGCCCCCGGCTCCGAGTGGCCGCACTCCTGGACCACCTTCGCCAACAGCATGAAGACGTGGGCCTACCGGCAGGACCAACTGCCCTCCACCCACCCGATCATGGCGGAGATCAACGACCTGGAAGACGTCCTGGTCAACTTCGACGGGATCACCTACGCCAAGGGCGCCTCGGTCCTCAAGCAGCTCGTCGCCTACGTCGGCATGGACGCCTTCTTCGCCGGTGTGCAGCAGTACTTCAAGCGGCACGCGTGGGGCAACACCCGCCTGTCGGACCTGCTCGGCGCGCTGGAGGAGACCTCCGGGCGCGACCTGAAGTCCTGGTCGAAGGCGTGGCTGGAGACCGCGGGCATCAATGTGCTGCGGCCGGAGATCGAGGTCGGCGCCGACGGCACCGTCACCTCCTTCGCGGTGCGGCAGGAGGCGCCCGCGCTTCCGGCCGGCGCCAAGGGCGTGCCGGTGCTGCGGCCGCACCGCATCGCGATCGGCGCCTACGACCTGAAGGACGGCGTGCTGGTCCGCACCCGCCGGATCGAGCTGGATGTCGACGGCGAGCGCACCGAGGTGCCCGAACTGGCCGGCACCGCCCGCCCGGACGTCTTCCTGCTCAACGACGACGACCTGTCGTACGCCAAGATCCGGCTGGACGAGCAGTCCCTCGCCGTGGTCCGCGACCACGTCGGCGACTTCACCGAGTCGCTGCCGCGCGCGCTGGTCTGGGCGGCCGCGTGGGACATGACGCGCGACGGCGAACTGGCCGCCCGCGACTACCTGGAGCTGGTGCTGCACGGCATCGGCAAGGAGAGCGACATCGGCGTGGTGCAGTCGCTGCACCGCCAGGTCAAGCTGGCCCTGGACGCGTATGTGGCGCCGGGTAGGCGGGAGGCCGAGGTGGCCCGCTGGACGCAGGCGGCGCTGGAGCACCTCCAGGCGGCCGACGCGGGCAGCGACCACCAGCTGGCCTGGGCCCGGGCGTTCGCCGGCACCGCCCGCACCCCCGAGCAGCTCGACATCCTCCAGGGCCTGCTGGACGGCACCCGCTCCTACGACGGCCTCGCGGTCGACACCGAGCTGCGCTGGGCGCTGCTGATCCGGCTGGCCGCGACCGGCCGGGCCGGCGCGGACGCGATCGACGCCGAACTGGTCCGCGACCCCACCTCCGCCGGTGAGCAGCACGCCGCGGCCGCCCGCGCCGCCCGCCCGGACGCGGCGAACAAGGCCGAGGTGTGGACGTCGGTGGTCGACGAGGACAAGCTGCCCAACGCCGTGCAGGAGGCCGTCATCGGCGGCTTCGTCCAGAGCGACCAGCGCGAACTGCTCGCCCCCTACGCCGAGCGGTACTTCGCGTCCGTCAAGAGCGTGTGGGACTCCCGCAGTTACGAGATGGCGCAGCAGATCGTGACCGGCCTCTACCCCTCGCTCCAGATCTCGCGGCAGACCCTGGAGGCCACCGACGCGTGGCTGGCCTCGGCCGAGCCGGTGCCGGCGCTGCGCCGGCTGGTGGTGGAGTCCCGCTCCGGCGTCGAACGCGCCCTGAAGGCGCAGGCGGTGGACGAGGCGGCCGGGTAACGCCCGACTCCTCCCGCGGCCTCTCGCAGGCGTTCCCCCCGGCGGTGCCCCGGTCCCTGACGGACCGGGGCACCGCCGCGTTCGCGCTGTGGGACAGCTGTGCGCGGACTGTACGGCGTGGCGCTCAGGTGAACGGCGCGGTGGTACGGGAGTGGCGCCGCGGTGACACAGGTAAAGGTGTGGCCAACTGCTTCCTGCACGTTGGCCACGTGTTCACCGGCTGCCCCCATCGACCCGCGCGTCCCTCCGTCCAGGCTGCCGTGGGGCTCTCGGCAAGGGGGCCCACCAGACGGCTCAAGGAGGAACGTTCATGGCCGAGTTGACGCGTCGCAGACTCCTCGGATCGGCAGCGGGCGCGGTGGGTGGCGCGGCCGCGCTGTCGCTGCTCCCGCCGAGCGTGCAGAAGGCGGTCGCCGCGGGGCCGCCGCGCAGCGGTTCGCTGCGCGACATCGAGCACGTGGTCATGCTGATGCAGGAGAACCGCTCCTTCGACCACTACTTCGGCACCCTGTCCGGTGTGCGCGGCTTCAGCGACCCGGACGCGAAGAAGCTCTCCACCGGCCGTTCGGTGTTCTACCAGCCCGACACGGAGAACCCCGACGGCTACACCCTGCCCTTCCACCTGGACACCAAGAGCACCAGCGCCCAGGCGATCCCCTCCACCAGCCACGCCTACACAGTGCAGCACCAGGCGTGGAACGGCGGCGCGATGGACAAGTGGCTGCCCGCCCACCGCGCGGCCGACGGCGCCAACGGCCCGTACGTGATGGGCTACTACACGCGGGAGGACATCCCGTTCCAGTTCGCGTTGGCGGAGACCTTCACCATCTGCGACAACTACTACTGCTCGATGATGGGCCCGACCTGGCCCAACCGGCTGTACTGGATGACCGGCACCGTGGACCCCGGCGGCACGAAGGGCGGCCCGGTGATCAGCAACTCGGCGCCGACGCCGTACCGCTGGACGACGTACGCGGAGCGGCTCCAGGCGGCCGGGGTGGACTGGAAGGTCTACCAGGAGACCGACAACTACGGCACCAACATGCTCTCGCAGTTCCAGCGGTTCCAGGACGCCCAGCCCGGCGACCCGCTGTACGAGCGGGCCATGGTGTACCAGCCCGAGGGCACCTTCGAGGACGACGCCCGCAACGACCGGCTGCCCGCGGTCTCCTGGATTCTGCCGACCAGCTACCAGTCCGAGCACCCGGACTACCTGCCCGCGGCCGGCGCGGACTTCGTCGCGTCCAAGATCGAGGCGATCGCGTCCAACCCGAAGGTGTGGGCGAAGACCGCGTTCATCCTCAACTACGACGAGAACGACGGCCTGTTCGACCACGTGGTGCCGCCGACCGCGAAAGCCGGCACGGCCGACGAGTACATCGACGGGCAGCCGATCGGCGCGGGCTTCCGGGTCCCGGCGATCATCGTCTCGCCGTGGACGGTCGGCGGATGGGTGGCGAGCGAGGCGTTCGACCACACCTCGTCGCTGCGCTTCCTGGAGCAGTTCACCGGCGTCCAGGAGCCGAACATCTCGCAGTGGCGCCGCCGCACCTTCGGCGACCTCACCTCGGCCTTCCGCTTCGACGACGCGACCGCGCAGGCGCCGAAGCTGCCGGACAACACCGCCGAGCAGCTCGCCGAGGCCGAGCAGGAGGTGGCGACGCTGCCCAAGCCGACGCTGCCGGGGGCCGACCAGAGCTTCCCGCAGCAGGAGAAGGGCAGCCGCCCGCACACGTGAGCCGCCCGCACACGTGAGCCGCCGGCACACGTGAGCCACCGCCCGCACGAAGCGCCCGCAGAAAGCGCCCGCGTGCAACGCCCGCGCGCCGCCTCCCGTACCGTCGGGGGCGGCGCGTCGGGGTGCCCGGGGGCGCCGTCAGGCGCCGGGGCTACTGCTGCTTACGGGACTTGTCCGTCACGATGACCAGCCCGGCGATGACACCGAACAGCACCAGCGGGAGCGCCACGAACAGGCCGAGGGTCTGGAGCACGCTCAGGCCGGAACCCGGGTCGTCGCCGTCGCTGCGCGACAGGGCGAAGGCGGGGGACGACATGAGCAGCATCAGCGCAGTACCGGTGGTGACGACCCCGGCGCGCACGACCTTCTTGGTGAGCTTCTTGTCCACGTACTCAATGTAGTGACCGCGTCCGCGCCTCGTGCGCGCGGGGTGCCTTACAGGCGCGTCGGGCGCGTCGCGAGCGCGGCGCGCAGCTCCTCGGTGAGGGTGTGCAGCCGGGGTGAGGCGGCCAACTCCTCCAGGGTCAGCGGCCGCCCGTCCGGCCCGGCGACCGGCAGCCGCCAGTTCGGGTACTCCGTGGAGGTGCCCGGCAGGTTCTGCGGGCGCCGGTCGCCGACGGTGTCCGGCAGCCACACCCCGACCATCCGCGCCGGGGTCAGCGCCAGGAACCGGTGCACCGCCCGGACCACCCCCTCCTCCTCCACCGGGCCGTCGGGCAGCAGCCCCAGCCGGCCCAGCAGCGCGATCCACTCCGCGACCTCCGCCGCGTCCGCCGCCTGCGCCGCCGCCAGCGGCTGCCCCAGCAGCCCCAGCCGGTGCCGCAGCCCGACGTGCTCCCCGGTCAGCCGGGCCGCGGTGCTCGGCAGGTCGTGCGTGGTCGCCGTCGCCACGCACGCCGACCGCCACGCCGACGGCGGCAGCGGGCGGTGCCCGGGGTCGGCGCCGGAGTAGTCCCGCTCGAACCACAGCACCGAAGTGCCCAGCACCCCCCGGTCCGCCAGCTCCTCGCGCACCCCCGGCTCCACCGTGCCCAGGTCCTCGCCGATCACCACCGCCCCCGCCTCATGGGCCTCCAGCGCCAGCAGCCCCAGCATCGCCCGCGCGTCGTAGCGGACGTACGTGCCCTCCGTCGGCGGGCGGCCCTGCGGCACCCACCACAGCCGGAACAGGCCCATCACGTGGTCCATCCGCAGGCCCCCGGCGTGCCGCAGCATCCGCGCCACCAGGTCCCGGTAGGGCGCGTAGCCGGTCGCCGCCAGCGCGTCCGGGCGCCACGGCGGCAGGCCCCAGTCCTGGCCGCGGGAGTTGAAGGCGTCCGGCGGCGCCCCCACCGAGATGCCCGCGGCCAGCACGTCCTGCATCGACCAGGCGTCCGAGCCGGCCGGATGCACCCCCACCGCCAGGTCGTGCACCACCCCGACCGGCATCCCCGCCGCCCGGGCGGCCTCCTGCGCCGCGCCGAGCTGCCCGTCGGTGAGCCAGGTCAGCCAGGCGTGGAAGTCCACCCGCTCCAGCAGCTCGCTGCGCGCCCGCGCCACCTGCGGCGAGCGCGGGTCCCGCAGCCCCGCCGGCCAGGCGTGCCAGTCCGGGCCGTGCAGCTCGGCCAGTGCCGACCAGGTGGCGTGGTCGTCCAGCGCCTGGCCCTGCTCGGCGAGGAAGTCCGCGTAGGCCGCCCGGCGGCCGGGGCTGAGCGGCACCGCCCGCAGCAGCTCCAGCGCCTGCGACTTCAGCGCCCACACCGCGTCCCGGTCGATCAGCGCGTCCCGCGTCAGCACCCCGTCCCGCAGCCCGCCGGCCGCCGCCAGCAGCTCCGCCATCTGCTTGCGGGCGGCCGCCGGCAGGTAGGCGTACTCGGGGATCTCCTCCACCCGCAGGTAGACCGGGTCGGGGAAGCGCCGCGAGGAGGGGCGGTACGGCGACGGGTCGGTGGGGCGGCCCGGCACCGCCGCGTGCAGCGGGTTGATCTGCACGAAGCCCGCGCCCAGGGTGCGGCCGGACCACGCCGCCAGGTCCGCGAGGTCGGCGAGGTCGCCCATGCCCCAGGAGCGCGCGGACAGCGTGGAGTACAGCTGCGCCATGAACCCGAAGGTGCGCCCCGGCGGCCCGGGCAGCCGCTCGGGCGCCACCACCAGCTCCCCGGTCGAGGTGCGGCCGTCGGGCGTCCGGGCGCGCAGCGCGTAGCGGCCCGGCGCGGTGGGCGCCGCCGGCAGCGGCTCGCCGGTGCGCGAGGTGGCCGTCAACTGGGTGCCGTGCGGCAGCCTGGCCAGCACCGCGTCGAGGGTGTCGTGCCCGGCCCGCAGCACCGTGCACGGGTCGAGCAGGCGGTTGCCCGCGCGCTGCTCGTAGGCCGCCAGGGCGTCCTTCACCGCGCAGTGCGTGCTCGCGTCCACCCCGAGCGCGGCCAGTACGGCCACGATCGTCTCCGTCGGGACGGCCACCTCCCTGTCCGCGGTCGGGCGGTACGCCACGTCCACGCCGTACAACCCGGCCAGCCGTACCCGGTCCATCGTGCCTCCGTCCTCACAGTGCGTGCACAGACCCCTACCCCGGGGTGCCCTCCTCCTACCCCCGCGCCGTACGGTCGCGCGCGCACGGGGCCGCCGCGGAGGGCGGACGGGGGGTCGTGGAGGGGAACGGCGGCGCTCGGCCGGATGACGAACGCGGGAACGGACATTCGTGCCCGGAGATGGGCATTCCGCGTTCGCTCCGCGTTACGGAGCACGCCACTTCCGCTGCCAACCATCCCGGTGGGTGCCCCACGCCCGGGGCCGCTCGTACGCCACAGCCTCCCCACGGGGGAACGACATGCCCGCACCCGAGCCCACCCGCACCCCTCCCCACCGCCCCCACCTCGACCGCCGCGCCCTGCTGATCGCGTCCGGTACCGGTTTCGCAGCCGCCGGCGGCGCCGCCGCATGGCTCTTCGGCCCCGGCTCCGACCGGGCCAGCGCCCACCCGACGGCGGCGCCGAGCAGCGCGGCCCGCCGCAGCGCCGCCCCGCCCGAGACGCCCGCCGCCACGGCGTCCACCGCGGTGGAGCCGACCACCGTCGGCACCACCCTGCACTCGGTGGCGACCCCCACCGGCAAGGGCGCCTACCGGCGCCTGACGGACGGCCCCGGCTGGAAGCGGGTGGTCCGCGCCGACCTCGCCCCGGCGGACCCGCGCCGCCTGGAGCGCCGCACCGCGATCGCCGCGTTCGTCCAACTCACCGACCTGCACGTGATGGACGTCCAGTCGCCGCTGCGCATGGAGTGGATGCGCGAGCACGGCCCGCACGACTGGCGCCCCCACGAGGCGCTGTCCGTCCTGAGCACCCTGTCGATCATCGACCGGGTCAACAGCCTGCGCGGCGGCCCGGTCACCGGCCACCCGCTGTCCTTCGCCATCACCACCGGCGACAACACCGACAACAACTCCACGATCGAGCTGGACTGGTTCCTCACCGCGATGAGCGGCGGCCGGATCAACCCCAACACCGGTGACCCGCAGGCGTTCGAGGGCATCCAGAACTCGGGGCTGCCGCTGTTCTGGCAGCCGGAGAGCGCCCGCACCGACGCCGACAAGAAGCTCGGCTTCCCGCACCTGCCCGGCTATCTGACCGCCGCCATGCGCCCGCTGACCGCCCCCGGCCTGAAGATCCCCTGGTACTCCACCGTCGGCAACCACGACGCCCTGTTCAGCGGCGCCTACCGGTCCGGACCGCACGGCTCCTTCGCCGCGCAGACCGCCGTCGGCGACCGCAAGCTGGAGCAGGTGCCGCACGCCGACATGATGCGCGTGTACCGGGCGGTGTCCTCGCAGCAGGACCCGGACGGCGCGCTCGTCCGCGAGGTCCTCCAGCGCTACGCCCGTACCGCCCGCACCGTCACCGCCGACGCCCGGCGCGTCCCGTTCACCCCGCAGGAGTACCTGGACGCGCACCTCGACCCCAGCCGCACCGGCGCGGGTCCCGTCGGCCACGGCTACGCCGCCGAGGGCGTGGACGCCGACCACCTCTACTACACCTTCCAGGTCGCCGACGGCGTGCTCGGCGTCAGCCTGGACACCACCGACCGCGGCGGCGCGTTCCTCGGCTCCATCGGCTCCGAGCAACTCGCCTGGCTGGACCGCACCCTGACCGAGCACGCCGACGAGCACGTGCTGGTCTTCAGCCACCACGCCGGCCACAGCATGACGAACCTGCGGACCGACCCCGCCCGGCCGCAGGAGAAGCGGCACGGCGGCGACGAGCTCACCGCGCTGCTGAACCGGCACCGCAACGTGCTGGCCTGGATCAACGGCCACAGCCACCACAACCGGATCGCCCCGCGCGACACCTTCTGGGAAGTCAACACCGCCTCCCACGTGGACTACCCGCAGCTCGCCCGGGTGATCGAACTCGTCGACAACCACGACGGGACGCTGTCGCTGATCACCACGCTGATCGAGTCCGCGGCCCCGCACCGCACCGACTTCCACGACCTGTCCACCACCGGACTGGCCTCGCTCTACCGCGAGTTGGCGTTCAACGCGCCCGGCGCGGACATCACCTCCGCGAGCGGCGCCGCCCACGACCGCAACGCCGAACTCCTGCTGAGGAAGAGGTGAGGAAGAGGTGAGGCCGGCCGCGGCCGCGCTCAGCGCGGTGTGACCACCACATAGGCGGCCGGGTCCGTCTCGCCCGAGGCCATCAGCGCGGTGCGGACCACGGCCGCCTGCTGCGCCGCGGCGTCCCGCAGCTTCACCGGGGACAGGAACACCATCGTGATGCCCAGCGCCTCCACGTGTTCGCGCTGCCGGGCGTAGTACGACCACAGCGCGTCGTCGGCCGGGTCCAGGCAGACCGCCACACCGTGGTCGGGCCAGTACGCGTCCACCCCGCCGAGCGGCGGGCCGCCCGGCAGCCGCAGGTCCACGTTCCACACCGGGTCGGGCAGCTGGTAGGCGCGCACCATCGCGTACAGCCGCTGCTCGGCCATCGCGCGGTCCTCCGTACGCAGCACGTCCACCGCGCGCCGTACCGTCGGGCGGTGCAGCAGCCCCGCCCGGGACAGCTCCCGCAGCACCGCCGCGCCGTCGCAGTGCCCCGACCGCACCGCCTCCGTCAGCAGCGCCCGTACGGCGTCGGTGTCCCCCAGTTCCGCGATCGCGTCCGCCAGCGCCCGCGGCACCGGAGCGCACGGCAGGCCCACCACGTCCGTCGGGTACGGCAGTTCACGGGTGCGGTGCACCGTCACGTCGCCCGCGTCGCGCAGCCGGCGCTGCCACGGCACCAGCACGTCGATCATCGGGAGCCCGATCAGCGGCGGCACCGACGTGAAGCGGTACAGCGCCAGCGCCGCCAGCCCCGTCACCATCGCCCCCCGGCCCCCGCCCACCGGCGCCGCGTACAGCAGTGCCGCCCGCACGCGCTCCTCGCTGCTCGGCGGGCCCGAGTGCAGCAGGCACACCCCGGGCAGGATCTGCTGCCAACGGCCGCCCGGGCGGCAGTACTCGCCGATCTGCGCGGCCGTCATGCCGAGTTCTCGCAGCCGGTGGAACGTCACCACCGTCTCGTCGCAGCCGTCGCGGCGGTCCAGTGCGTGGGAGGTCAGATCGTTCGCGGTCATGCCCGAGTGTTTCCCTCCCAAGGGCCCCCAACTAACCCTTGTTACACACCCGTCGACAAACTCGGACAACCCGAGCCTAAAGTTCCCCGCGTTCGGTGCCGATCAGCCCGTCCGGGCTTTGCGGCGGGTTCGCGCGCACCAGGCCGCCGGCCCGCCGCCGGGGTCGCTTCGCGGCCACGGCGGCGAACGGCCGGACGCGCGCGGCTACTTGGGCGCGTCGCAGGCCTGTGCCCGAAGGGCGCGGGCGAGGTCGTCGCGTGCCTCGAGGACGAGCCGCCGAAGCGCCGGCGCGGCTCCCGCCCGCTCGGAGAGCCACTCGTCGGTGGCCGCGAGCACCACGTCCCCGTCCTGGAGCGAGGGGTAGAGCCCGCGGACGACGTCCATCCCGATCTCGATGGACCGCTCGGCCCAGACCCGTTCGATCGCCTCGAAGTAGGGCGCGACGTAGGGCGCGCCCAACTCCCGCTGCCCGGGCTGGGCGAACCCCGCGATGGTGGCCTCGACCAGGGCGTTGGACAGGGTGTCGGAGTCGACCACCGCGGCCCAGGCGGCGGCCTTGACCTCGGCGTCGGGCCGGGCCGCCAGGCACCGCACCTCGTGGCGGTGCCCGGAGGCGGTGTCGTCGCGGCGCCGCTCGGCCGCGACGGCGTCCGCCCCGGCGACGCCCTCGCCGACGAGCGTTTCGAGGAAGGTCCACCGCAGTTCCTGGTCGACGTCGAGCCCGTCGATCTTCGCGGAACCGTCCAGCAGCCCCTGGACCAGCTGGAGATCGGCGGCGGAGGCGGCGGACGCCGCGAAGAAGCGGGCCCACGCCAACTGGTGCCCGCTGCCCGGCTCGGCCTGCCGCAGCTCCCGCAGCGCGCCCGCCGCGAGCGCGGTGCCGGCCTCCTCCCGCGCGCCGGGCGCGACGTAGTGGACGAGGGCGGTCCGCGCCTGCTGGTGGAGCGACTGGAGCACGCCGATGTCGGTCTCCTGCCCGGCGAAGCGCAGCACCAGCCCCAGGTAGTCCCGCGCGGGCATCAGCGCGTCCCGGGTGAGGTTCCACACCGCCGACCAGGCCAGCGCCCGCGCCAGCGGGTCGGAGAGGTCGCCGAGCCGCTCCCGCAGCGTTGCGAGCGACACCTCGTCGAAGCGGGTCTTGGCGTACGTCAGGTCGTCGTCGTTGACCAGCACCAGGTCCGGCCGCGGCTGCCCCGCGAGCTCGGGCACCGCCGTGGACGGCCCGGCGACGTCCGCCTCCGCGCGGGCGTAGCGCTCCAACGTGCCGTCGGGCGTGTGCCGGTAGAGGCCGACCGCGATCCGGTGCGGCCGCAGCCGCGGCTGCGTGCCGTCCGCGGTCTGCGCCACCGACAGCTCGGTGATCCGGCCCTCCGCGTCGCAGATCACCTGCGGGGTCAGGGAGTTGACGCCGGCGGTCTCCAGCCACGCCGCGGACCAGGCGGCCATGTCCCGCCCGGAGGTCTCCGCCAGCACCGACAGCAGGTCCGCGAGCGTGGTGTTGCCGTACGCGTTCCGCTTGAAGTACCGCCGGGCCGCCTCCAGGAACGCGTCCCGCCCCACGTACGCGACGAGCTGCTTGAGCACCGAGGCGCCCTTGGAGTACGTGATGCCGTCGAAGTTGAGCTTCGCCGCCTCCAGGTCCGGGATGTCCGCCACCACCGGGTGGGTGGAGGGCAGTTGGTCGGCCCGGTAGGCCCACGCTTTGCGGCGGTTGGCGAAGGTGATCCACCCCTCGGTGAACTCCGTCGCCTCCACCAGCGCGAACGCGCCCATGAAGTCGGCGAACGACTCCTTCAGCCACAGGTCGTCCCACCACCGCATGGTCACCAGGTCGCCGAACCACATGTGCGCCATCTCGTGCAGGATGACGTTGGCCCGGCCCTCGTACGACGCGCGCGTCACCTTGCCGCGGAAGACGTACTCCTCGCGGAAGGTCACACAGCCCGGGTTCTCCATCGCGCCGAGGTTGTACTCCGGCACGAACGCCTGGTCGTACTTCCCGAACGGGTACGGGTAGTCGAAGCTCTCGTGGAAGAAGTCCAGGCCGCGCTTGGTGACGTCGAAGATCGCGTCGGCGTCGAAGTGCCGGGCCAGCGAGCGGCGGCACAGCGCGGACAGCGGGATGTCCAGCACCGCGCCGTCCGGGTGGGTGCGCGCGTAGTGGTCGCGCTCCACGTGGTAGGGCCCGGCGACGACCGCGGTGATGTACGTCGAGATCGGCTGGGTGGGCACGAACGCGGTGGTCGCGCCGCCGCCCTCGGCCGGCACCGGGTCGCCGTCCGCCGCGCCGTTGCCCAGCACCGTCCAGCCCTCGGGCGCGGTGACCCGGAAGGAGAACGGCGCCTTCAGGTCCGGCTGCTCGAAGTTCGCGAACACCCGCCGGGCGTCGGCCGGTTCGTACTGCGTGTAGAGGTAGACCTCGCCGTCCTCGGGGTCCTCGAAGCGGTGCAGGCCCTCACCGGTCCGGCTGTAGGCGCAGTGCGCGTCCACCACCAGGGTGTTGCGCTCGGCGAGGTCCGCCAGCGCGATCCGGGTGCCGTCGAAGACCGCCGCCGGGTCCAGCTCGCGGCCGTTGAGCCGGACCGACGCCACCGACGGCGCGATCAGGTCGGCGAAGGTCGACGCGCCCGGCCGCGCGCAGCGGAAGTCGATCACCGTGGTGGACCGGAAGGTGCGCGGTCCGCTCCCGGCCGCCGGACCGACCGCGGAGCGCACGTCCAGCGCCACGTCGTACCGCTCCACGGACAGGATCGCGGCCCGCTCGCGGGCCTCCTCACGGCTCAGGTTCTCGCCGGGCACGTGGCGGCTCCTCTCGGTCTTGGCACTCCTGCCGTCGGGCGCGCCGGATCGCGGCGCCCTGGCATCCTCCCACGGGCCCCGCGGGGCGGCAGCGGGGAATGAGCCGGGGTGCGCGGCACGTTGTCCTGGTGGGGTGGCGGGTGCGAGCCGCCGGCCGCCCCGTCCCTGACACGATGCCGTGAACGAGGAGCTCGCAGTGACCGCGACTGCCGCCGAGCAGACCGAGAAGACCCCAGCCGACTTCTGGTTCGACCCGCTGTGCCCCTGGGCCTGGATGACCTCCCGCTGGATGCTGGAGGTGGAGAAGGTCCGCCCGGTCGAGGTGCGCTGGCACGTGATGAGCCTCGCGGTGCTCAACGAGGACAAGCTCGACACCCTCCCCGAGCAGTACGCCACCTTCCTGCGCGACGCCTGGGGCCCGGTCCGGGTCGTCACCGCCGCCCGCGAACTGCACGGGGACGACGTCGTCGGCCCCCTCTACACCGCGCTGGGCACCCGCTTCCACAACCGGGCCGAGCCCAAGACCCGCGAGACCATCGTGGCCGCGCTGGAGGAGGTCGGACTGCCCGCCTCCCTCGCCGACTTCGCGGACGCCGACACCTACGACTCGCAGCTGCGCGCCTCCCACAAGGAGGGCATCGACAAGGTCGGCCAGGAAGTCGGTACCCCCGTGATCGCCGTCCCCGGCGCCGACGGCGAGCAGATCGCCTTCTTCGGCCCCGTCGTCACCCCCGCTCCCAAGGGCGAGCAGGCCGCCCAGCTCTGGGACGGCACCCTGCTGGTCGCCGCGATCCCGGGCTTCTACGAGATCAAGCGCACCCGCACCCAGGGCCCGATCTTCGACGAGTGATCCGGCGCCGCCGCTTGGTGGAGTTCCCACAGCGGCAGCGGGTACGGGGCGGCCTGCCACGGGCTGCCCCGTACCCGTTTCCGCAGCGCTTCATGGCGTGACGAGTCTCACGTGAGCAGGCGAAAGGGCGCGCGCGGCGGGGGAGATGGGGCGCGGGCGAAGCCTCCAAGGGCGGGCGCCGCGGTTTGTCGGGGTCCGACGATGATCACCGTGCGGGTGCTGCGCTAGCGTCGCGGTGTCCCGACCGTCCTCACACCCTCGCGGAGTCATCCATGAGCACCGCCGCCACCACGGCCCCCGGCGCCGTACTCGCCGATCTGCTGCCCGCCTCCTCCGTCAGCCGGGCCCGGCTGCGGGACGCCGCGCTCGTGGTCGGCGGCGCGGTGCTCACGGGACTGGCCGCGCAGATCTCGGTGCCCGTGCCGGGCTCTCCCGTGCCGGTCACCGGGCAGACCTTCGCCGCGCTGCTGGTCGGCACCGCGCTCGGCGCCCGCCGCGGCTTCTCCGCCCTCGCGCTGTACGCCGCCGCGGGCGTGGCCGGGCTGCCGTGGTTCGCCGAGGGCAGCTCCGGCTGGTCCATGCCGACCTTCGGCTACATCCTCGGGATGATGCTCGCCTCCGCGGTGGTCGGCGCCCTCGCCCGGCGCGGCGGCGACCGTACGGTGCTGCGGACCGCCGCCGTCATGGTGCTCGGCTCCGCCGTGGTCTACGCCGTCGGCGTGCCCTACCTCGCGTACTCCGCCCACCTCTCGGCCGGCGACGCGGTCCGCCTCGGCCTGCGCCCCTACCTCCTCGGCGACGCCCTCAAGGCCGCGCTGGCCATGGGCTTCCTCCCCACCGCCTGGCGCCTCCTCCACCGCTGACGGCGCCCCCCGCGGGAAGAGCCGAGCAAATCAGGTGGCGCTGGGGGCACCACCCAGGCGAAGCGCTCTGGGGGCGGAACTGCGCGACCAGCCCAGCCCCCGGGGAAGGTCCCGCCGCACAGCGAACCCACCCCCCGGAGGGGAACCCCCCACCAGCAGGTGGTCCCGGGCCCGCCACGGCAGGGCACCCGGGAGGGTGGAACAATCACCCCATGCGCGTCTACCTCGGCTCGGATCACGCCGGCTTCGAACTCAAGAACCACCTCGTCGAGTGGCTGAAGGCCAACGGCCACGACCCCGTGGACTGCGGCCCGCAGATCTACGACGCGGTGGACGACTACCCCCCGTTCTGCCTGCGCGCAGCGACCCGCACCGCCGCCGACCCCACCGCCCTGGGCATCGTGATCGGCGGCTCGGGCAACGGCGAGCAGATCGCCGCGAACAAGGTGAAGGGCGTACGCGCCGCGCTGGCCTGGAGCGAGGAGACCGCCTCCCTCGCCCGCCAGCACAACAACGCCAACGTGCTGAGCATCGGCGCCCGTATGCACACCCAGGACGAGGCCACGAAGTTCGCCGAGGTCTTCCTCGCCACCCCCTACTCCCAGGAAGAGCGCCACCAGCGCCGGATCGACATGCTGGACGCGTACGAGGCCACGGGCGAACTGCCGCCGCTGCCCGCGAACCACCCGCAGCAGGACTGACCCCGCGCGATGCCCGAGGGCCACACCATCCACCGGCTGGCACAGGACTGCCTGGAGCGCTTCGCCGGCTGGCCGACCCGGGTCGGCAGCCCGCAGGGCAAGTTCGCCGACGGCGCGGCGCTGCTCGACGGCGCCGTGCTGGACGGCGCCGACGCCCACGGCAAGCACCTGTTCCTGGGGTTCGCCGGGTCCGGCTGGGTGCACATCCACCTGGGCCTGATAGGCAAGGTCGCCTTCGACCCGGACCCGGTCACCGACACCGTACGGCTGCGGCTGGTCGGCGGCCTGCACGGCGAGCACGCGATGAACCTGCGCGGCCCGGCCGCCTGCGAGCTGATCACCGACGGCGAGAAGCAGGCGGTGCACGACCGGCTGGGCCCGGACCCGCTGCGGGCCCACGACGACCCGGACCGCGCGTACGCCCGCGTCTCCCGGTCCCGGATCTCGGTCGCCGCGCTGCTGATGGACCAGAAGGTGCTGGCCGGGGTCGGCAACGTCTACCGCGCCGAGGTGCTCTTCCGGCACGGCGTGGACCCGTTCCTGCCCGGCCGGTCGCTGCCCCGCCCGGTGTGGGACGCGATGTGGGCCGACCTGGTGGCGCTGATGCGCCAGGGCGTGCGCGACAACCGGATCGACACGGTGCGCCCGGAGCACGAGCCTGAGGCGATGGGCCGCCCGCCGCGCCGCGACGACCACGGCGGCGAGGTGTACGTCTACCGGCGCACCGGTGAGCCGTGCCTGGTCTGCGGCACCGAGGTGCGCACCCGGCCGCTCGCCAACCGCAACCTCTTCTGGTGCCCGACCTGCCAGCCGCCGGCCGCCCCGGGCGTGTGATCAGTCCACCGGGATGCCCTGCGGCGACTTGATCCGCTTCATGATCATCTGGGAGTTCACGTCGGAGACCCCGGGCAGCGCGATCAGCTTGTCCGTCCAGAACTTCTCGTACGCGTCGGAGTCCGCGACCGCGATCCGCAGCAGGCACCCGGGCGCCCCGTAGAGCCGGTACGCCTCCACCACGTCGGGCGTCGACTGGACCTCCGCCTCGAAGGCGGCGACCGCCTCGCGGCCGCGGTGCACCTCCACCGACGCGAACACCTCGAACCCCCGCCCGACCGCGGCCGGATCGACCACCGCGCGGTAGGTCTGGATCACCCCGTCGTCCTCCAACTGCCGCACCCGGCGCAGGCAGGGGGAGGGGGTGAGGCCGACCCGCTGGGCCAGTTCCTGGTTGGTCAGCCGGCCGTCGGCCTGCAACTCGCGCAAGATGCTTCTGTCGATAGCGTCCATAAGAGGAATTCCTACCACGATCGAGCGCAATACCGATCGGTATTGGCAATCATATGGCAGGTCTACGC
Source organism: Actinacidiphila sp. bgisy144 (assembly GCF_057708105.1). Classification (NCBI taxonomy): domain Bacteria; kingdom Bacillati; phylum Actinomycetota; class Actinomycetes; order Kitasatosporales; family Streptomycetaceae; genus Actinacidiphila; species Actinacidiphila sp. bgisy144. The sequence continues at coordinate 38,921 of NZ_JBYIRM010000011.1, forward strand.
GCATATCATTGTGCTGGGGAACCGTTGTGCGCCCGGGGAGGCGCGACACCAGTCAGGGAGGCTGCGCGCCATGCGTCATGTCGTGGTCATCAGCACCGGGGGAACCATCGCGAGCCGCTGGCAGGGCGACGGCTACGCGGCCGAGGCCGCCGGACAGGAAGTGCTCGCCGCGGGCGCCGTGCCCGAAGGGGTGGAGGTGAGCGTCGTGGACCTGTTCACCGTCAACAGCTCACGGCTGACCACCGCCCACCAACTGCGCCTGCTGCACGCCGTGCACGAGGCGCTGGCCGACCCGGACGTGGCCGGCGTCGTGGTCACCCACGGCACCGACACCCTGGAGGAGTCGGCCTTCTTCCTCGACCTGTTCCACCACGACCACCGCCCGGTCGTGCTGACCGGCGCGCAGAAGCCGCTGGACGCCGAGGACGGCGACGCGGCGGGCAACCTCTACGACGCGCTGCTGACCGCCGCCTCCGGCCGCGACATCGGCGCCGTGATCGTCTTCGGCGGCCAGGTCCACGCCGCCCGGGGCACCGTCAAGAAGCACACCGTGGACGCCCAGGCGTTCGGCGACCCGGACGGACTGCCGCTGGGCCGACTGGAGTTCGGCCGGGTCAGCTGGGGCCGCAGGCGCCCCCGCCCGGCCCCGCTGCCGATGCCCGCGCCCGACGCGACCGGCCCCCGGGTGGACATCCTCACCCACCACGCCGACGCGGACGCGGTCCTGCTCGACGCGGCGCTGGCCGCCGGCGCCCGCGGGCTGGTCCTGGCCGGCACCGGCGCGGGCAACGCCAACCCCGAGGTCGCCGAGGCGGTCCGCGCCGCCGTCGCCGACGGGGTGCTCGTACTGGTCAGCACCCGGGTCCCGGCCGGCGCGGTGGCCCCGCTGTACACCGGCGGCGGCGCGGTGGACCTGCTGGCGGCCGGTGCCCGGCTGGCCGGCTCGCTGCGCCCCGCGCAGGCCCGGATCGCGCTGCTCGCCGCGCTGCTGGCCACTCCCGGCGGCGAGGACCCCGGAGCGACCCTGGACCAGGTCCTGCGGGCGACCCCGCAGGCACTGCGGACCTCAGAGCTTTATCTGGTTGATGGTGTCGGCCACTGAGTTGAGGAAGCGGTTGATGTCCGGCGCCATGTTCGTGGAGGCCAGGAAGAAGCCGAACAGCGCTGCCACGATGGCCGGTCCGGGCTTGATGGACTTGGCCCGGATCATCACGACCAGCACGATCGCCAGCAGCAGCGCGGCAGACAGGGAGATAACCATGACGGATCACTTCCTCTTTCGGTAATGCCGGTCCCGGGGACCGCACCGCCGCCCCCGCCTCGCCCGTTCCATGGTGCCATCGGCCACGGACACAGGAGACGTGTTCTGGACCCATAGTCCCATTCCCACGGGCTAGTCGCGGCACACCACGAGCAACGCCCTGTCGTCGTTGACGTCTTTGGCCACCGCCTCGATCAACCGCCAAGCGGAGCCGCGGAATCCGCCCGGCACGAGGCGGTCGGCCTCGCCGATCAGCCGGTCCATGCCCTCGGAGATCTCCCGGTCCGGCGTCTCCACCAGGCCGTCGGTGAACAGCATCAGCACGTCGCCGGAGCCCAACGTGCCCTTCACACCGTGGAACTCGGCCCCGTCGTACACCCCCAGCAGCGGCCCCTCGGCCTCCTTCTCCTCCCAACGGCCGGTCCCCGCATGCAGTTGCACCCCCGGCAGATGGCCCGCCGACAGCAACTCGTAGTCACCGCTCTCCAGATCGAGCACCAGGTGCACCGACGTGGCGAAGCCCTCCTCCCAGTTCTGCCGCAGCAGGTAGCCGTTGGCGGCCCCGAGGAAGGCGTGCGGCGGCAACGAGCCCAGCAGCCCGCCGAACGCGCCCGACAGCAGCAGCGAACGCGACGCCGCGTCCATGCCCTTGCCGGACACGTCGGTGAGCACCGCCTCCAGCACCCGGCCGTCCGAACTGCGGGTGGCGACCACGAAGTCACCCGAGAACGACTGGCCCCCGGCCGGCCGCAGCGCCATCTCCGCGTGCCACCCGCCGGGCAGCCGCGGCAGCCGGCTCTGCACCCTGATCCGCTCACGCAGGTCGAAGAGCATGCTGTGGCCGCGCCGCCAGGGCACCCCGACCCGCGCCCGGAACTGAGCTATGACCAGCCCGACCAGCGCCACCGCGGTCACCAGCAGCACCGTGCCGGGCGTCACCCGCCCCGGGCCCTCCCGGTACGGGCCGAGCACCGCCGACTCCACCACCATCGCCAGCGCGGAACCCGCGTAGAGCAGCAGCAGGCTCGCCGGCCGCAGCAGCAGCCCGCCGGCCAGGATCGGCAGCACCAGCGCCTCCGGCGGGCACCACACCGGCATGCTGACCGACGCGTACGCCAGCGCCGGGATCGCCACCGCGACGGCCGCCAGCCCCGCCCACTCCGAGGCGTCGCCCCTGAAGTAGTCCACCGCGGAACGGCGTACGGCCAGGCGGGCCCGGTGCAGCCTTCTGCGCCACCGGAGCCCGCGCTCACCCTTTGCCGTCGCTTTATTCATGTCCCCGGCGACATTACCCACCGATCGCCGTGCTGTGCAGGGCGGATGGCGTGTGAGGTAGCACGCGGCGACGTCCCCCGCGCGCCCACCGCCGCCTGACGAGCGGCGGACCGGCCCGGGCGGAAATGCGTTCGCCGCGCACCGCCTCCGGTGATAGGCAGTCCGGCATGACCATCGAGCTGCGCGGCGCAGAGCCGGACCAGTGGGACCTCGTCTTCGACCGCGTGGTGCGGGCCTTCCACGCCACCGACGCCCCCGAGGAACGCGACGCGTGGCGAGCGGTGTTCGAGATGGACCGGCTCACCACCGCGTGGGACGGCGACGACCTGGTCGGCACCGCGGGCCTGCACTCCTTTCGGATGACGCTGCCCGGCGGCGCGCTGCTCGACACCGCGGGCGTGACAATGGTCACCGTCCAGCCGACCCACACCCGCCGCGGCATCCTCACCTCGATGATGCGCCGCCAACTCGACGGCCTGCGTGACGGCGGCGAGCCGGTCGCGATCCTCACCGCCTCCGAACCCGGAATCTACGGCCGCTTCGGATACGGCGTGGCCACCCACGAGTTGCGCGGCAGCATCGACACCACCCGGGTCACCGTCACCGCCCCCGAGGGCGCCGACGCGGTCCGGCTGCGGCTGGTCGCACCCGCCGACCCCGAGGTGGTCGCCGCCTGCGAGGCGGTCTACGCCGAACTCGTCCCCGGCCGCGCCGGCATGCTCGCCCGCCGACCCCACTGGGAGCAGCGCACCGTCGTCGACGCCCCCGCCGTCCGCCGCGGCGCCGGCCCCCTCGTCTGCGTCCTCGCCGAGGTCGACGGCCAGGTGCGCGGCTACGCCCGCTACGCCGTCGCCCGGCCCGCCGTCGTCCTCCGCGACATCGCCGCCCTCGACCCGGCCGTCCACGCGGCCCTGTGGCGCTACCTCTGCCGGATCGACCTCACCGACGCCGTGTCCTTCGACAACCTCCCCCTCGACGACGCCCTCCTCCACCTCGTCTCCGACGAGCGCCGCTGCGCCCTCACCCGGTACGACTCCCTCCACCTGCGCCTCGTCGACGTCGGCGCCGCCCTCGCCGCCCGCACCTACTCCGCCCCGGTCGACGTCGTCCTCGACGTCACCGACGCCTTCTGCCCCTGGAACGCCGGCCGCTGGCACCTCACCGGCGACTCCACCGGCGCCACCTGCGAGCGCACCACCGCCCCCGCCGACCTCGCCCTCGACACCAAACACCTCGCCGCCGCCTACCTCGGCGGCCCCACCCTCCACTCCCTCGCCACCGCCGGCCTCCTCCACCCCCTCCATCCCACCGCCCTCCCCCCAACCAGCCTCGCCTTCCACACCACCCCCACCCCCTGGCTCCCCCACGGCTTCTGAAGTCCACCGGCGTGCCGCCGCCCACGAACCGCGAACCGTAGAGCCGCGTGGCCGAAGGGGCGCGAGGAACTGCGCGCCAAGCCACACCCCACCGCAAGGTGAACGAACCACCTAAAGGGGCACCCACGTGAAAGGTGCGCGGGGAACTGCGCGACAAGCCCCCACCGACAGGTGGTCCCGAAACCGCCAGAACACCCACCCCGGGGGGTCGCCCCCCGCGCCGCCGCAACTGGAGCGGGCGACGGGAATCGAACCAGCGTAGCTAGTTGGAAGACCAGTGCGGGTACTCCCGCCGTGACCTCGCACGGGCCCGTACAGCGCCTTCAGGGCCTCCGGCCCGCTGTTGCCTGTGGCACCCCCTCCTTCACCCCTCAGCCGGGCACGCAGCGGGCACGCCGGGCACGGGAACTCTGGCGGACTGGTGCCGCATCAGGCAACGTTCGCCCCGTCGCGCGAGGTGGGGGCGGCGGCAGGCGCCTCTTGAATGCATCCCGCGTAGTCTCGCGGGGTGCATTCTCATCTCAGCTTCGGGAACCCTCCTGCGCTGCCTCACACGGTGGTGGTTGAGACGTTGGAACGGGCTCTTCGTGACCGCTCCGCAGAGGGCGAGGCGGCGGGAGTTCTGGTCGGGACTGCGTTGAACGACGACGACGCGGACTTCGTCGATTTCTGGTGCGTGCAGGTCGGGACGCGGGCTGTGCCGGGGAGTCCGCTGCTGGGGCTGGCCGGCCTGTGCTTGGGACACACCGCTCGACGCTTTGGCCGTCTCAGTGATGAAGCCCTGGCGCTGGCGGAGTCGCTGGCGGCGCGGGCTGAGGCGGAGCCGACGGACGTGGACGGCCGCGCCATCGACGGTTATGACGACGTGCGAAGTTTCCTGCACCTGTGGTGATGCCGCCTGCCGTAGGTGTCAGGCGGCGTTCGTCCTGCTCACGAGGGCTTTGAGGCGCTTGTCGGAGGCGTTCTTGTTCCGCCAGATGATGTAGCGGCGGATCATGCTGCCCTGGGTCATCCGGCTGGGGTGGTCGGTGCCGTCAAAGGCGAAATAGCGAAGGGCGGCGAACTGGGCCTCGATCCGGTGGAGCCAGGAACTGTTGGTCGGGGTGTAAGCGATCTCCACGTTGTTCGCCGCGGCCCAGGTCCCGACCCGATGGCAGCGTTTGGTGGTCAGATGCGGGGAGTAGTTGTCGCAGATGATCGAGATGCGCGTGCCGGCGGGGTGGAAGGAGCGCAGGTAGCGGCAGAACTCCAGGAACTTGAAACGGTTCTTGGTCTTCTTGATGTGGCCGCAGAGCTGCTCCTTGCCCAGGTCGTAGGCGGCGAACAGGTGCCGGACCCCGTGTGGGCGGGTGGAGGTCGCGCGGCGGCGCTGTCGGGGCTCGCGGTCGGGGTCCTTGTGCTTCCCGCCGCGTTCAGCCCACTGGCGGCCGGGGCGGGGTTGAAGGTTGAGCCGCCCGAACTCGTCCATGCAGAACACGACCTCGGGTTCACCGGGCGCAGGCAGAACCTCGTCGTCGGCGATGGCGTAGAGGTGCTCGACGCGGGCCTTCTTGACCGCGTAGTCGGATCCTTCGAAGTCTTCCAGGTCTTCAGGCGTTGAAAAATGACGCCTTCCTCGCGAAGCGAGGATGCGCAGGCCCTCGTGGCTGATGTCGTCGACCACCCCCTCGGCGACCAGGAAGTCGGCCAGTTTCACCAGGCTCCAGGTCGAGAACGGCAGGCCGTGCTCGACCGGTCTGGACTTGGCGATGTTCTTGATCTCGCGCCGTTCGGGCAGCGTGAACGTCCTGGGCCGGCCGCCCTTGTACTTCGGGTAGAGCGAGGTGAAGCCGTCGGCGTTGAAGTTGTGGATCACGTCCCGGGCCCGGTCCGGGCTGGTGAATGTCACCTCGGCGATCTTGGCCACGCCCATGCCCTGGGCCGATAACAGCACCATCTGGGCCCGCCTCCAGGTCACCACTGACCCGGTGCCCCCGACGGATGATCCGCAGCAACCGCTGCCCTTCGTCTTCGTCGTCATCGATCTCGCGGCCCCGGACACGCTCAGCCACACGAGCAGCATGACGCACAACGAGCCGCCCGGATCACCATCCGGACGGCTCGTCACAACGGGGTGAACGTTGCCAGATGCGGCACTAGAACGGCCTGAACACGTCCTCGGGCCAGTCCTCCGGGAGCTTGTTCGCGAAGACCGCGTAGAGTGGGCCGTACTCGCTCTGGGTCACGAGGAGTTCCCACTGGTCCAAGTCGTGGTGCAGGTAGCGCCGGAGCATGTTGAGGAATTGCTGGAACTCCTCCTCCGACAGTGGGCCGGCGGGTTCCTGGCTGGGCTCCATGGCCCCAGCGTATCCGCGCTTTGGCCGGCGCGTCAGGGTTCGTCGTCTCGATGCGAACTTATGGGCAGGACGGTCGCTGAGGTCTACGAGGGTGGTGACGGAGGCACCCAACAGCAGTGACGGTCGGCTGAGGTCGGAACGGTTGCTGCACTTCGCTGCTGTACAGCATCTGCCCCGGAGCTATGTCCCGTTGGCTGTGTGTCGTCCTGGTCGCTGTTCTCGGGCGCCGAGACGGCGGATTCGCCAACTGGGAAGCGGATGGTTGGACTCTCTGGTGACGAAGTCCATCATGTCAATCAGCATGCGCCGAACCTCTGCAGTCGGCGCCGTCAAGTCGTCCCACTGCCCGAGCATGGCACGCAGGCGAACGGTGCTGCTGTCGACGCGGTCGATGCGACAGCTCTCCACCCCCATCGAAGGCTCGTCCCCGGCCTCGATCCGGAGCCACGCAAGGAGCAGCGCGGCAGGCATGAACCGAGGCCCGCTCAATGAGATGATCTCCTCTGCCGCCCATCGGAGGGTCTCGTGCGTGCCGTCGGGTGCCCTTATGACGGTCATCCCGTGATCGGGAGCAACACGGTGCGGCAGCCCTGTCTCATCCTTGTCTGACGCCGGGATCTCTTCGAGACCGAAGATCCAGCGGTCAGCCGGCCAGTCCGCTTCGTCATGAGTTCTATGCACGGACGGAGCATGCCAGGCACGTGTCACCTCTTGGGCAGTCGACTCCTCAACCGCCATGCCTTCCACCACCTCAACCGATGCACCCCTACTCCCATCCCGTCTGCCGTCGGCCCGCACCCTCCCACGACGAATCCGCGGGCGCGGGCGCCAACGGGGTAGGGCCATCCCGGAGCCGGAGCCGGAGCCGGAGCCGGAGCCGGAGCCGGAGCCGGAGCCGGAGCCGGAGCCGGAGCCGGAGCGCCCCCGCCGGAGGCACCGCCTTGACCCTGGCTGGACGGTCGCACCTCATGTCGCTCGCCAACCCACCGCGGGCGCGCGCGGCGCGGCCGGAACCCGGACGTGTGCCCGGCGGAGTAGTAGCGACGCCGGGAGCCTTGATGAGGTGGAGAAATATGTACCAGCCTCGGGTCGTCAGCCGGTGGGGCGGTCTTGCGCGGCGATCGGCTCCGCTGTTGCGATGGGCCGCACGACACGGTTCGGCGCAGGGGGCATGCGTGGACGAGTTACGGGTCTCGGTGTGGAAGCGATACGGCCAGGAGCGCTTGTACGTCAACACCCTCAAGGGCGAAGCCGTTGCCTGGCAGGATCTCCGGACCGGTGAAGTCCACATAGTCATCGAAGTGCTCGGCGAAGCCGCACGTGCAGCTCTCACCGCCTACCGGACGCCGGCGGCTGAATCCGCCCCGGCCGCTCCCATTTCCCCGGTCCCGCCGCCGACCCCGCAGACGGCTACCCCCATCCCCTCGGAGTTCGACCTCGCTCTGCACAGACCCGGCGACTCCCTACGCGGGCTCGCCGCGCAGCCGCCGGGCTTCGTCGCCCGCCTCTTCGCGTGGCTGATGCGGCGGCCGGTCAAAACCGACTCCTGGAACCTCGGCATCGCGGGTGAAAAGGTCATCGGCGCGGAGTTGAACCGGCTGACGCGCTGCGGGTGGTACGTGCTGCACTCCGTGCCGCTTCCGCGGATCAAGGCGGACATAGATCACCTGCTGATAGGGCCTGGCGGGGTCTTCACCGTCAACGCCAAGAACCATCGGGACCGGCACGTGTGGGTCGGCGACCACTCCGTACGGGTGGATCACGGCAAGGCGTACCCGTACCTCCGTACCGCACGACGGGAAGCCGAACGTGCGGCGCGTGTGCTGACCAAGGCATGCGGGTTCCCCGTCAAGGCGCAAGGCATCCTGGCATTCGTCGCGCCGGCCGAACTCCGCGTGGTGCCGACCCTGCTCGACGTACGTGCCTTCGAGGACCGCAGCCTGTCGTCCCTTGCTCCGCTCACCGGCGTGCTCACGGCCGAGCAGGCGGAGCGCGTATACCAAGTGGCTCGGGACCGACGCCTGTGGGAGAACGCGTGACTCGTCAGGCGGTGAGCTGATGGGGGGCTGTGGCGCAAGGCATGCGCCGAGGTCGGGGTCAAGGGGCTCCACTTTCATGATCTCCGCCACACCGGTAACACCCTGGCGTCCCGCACCGACGCCAGCACGCGCGAGCTGATGATGCGCCTCGGTCACGGTTCGAGCCGGGCCGCGCTGATCCACCAGCACGGGAACCAGGAGCGGGAACGTGAGATCGCCGATGCGGTCGACAGCATGATCGTCAAGGCGATGCAGCGGGGTTCCCGCAGGAAGGTGCGCGGGGAACTGCGCGACAAGCCCCCACCGACAGGTGGTCCCGGAACCGCCAGAACACCCCACCCCGGGGGGTCGCCCCCCGCGCCGCCGCAACTGGAGCGGGCGACGGGAATCGAACCCGCGTAGCTAGTTTGGAAGACCAGTGCGGTGGCCTCGTGGTGACCTCGTACGGGCCCGTACAGCGTCTTTGGGGCGTCCGGCCCCCGGTTCCCCGTGGTTCCCCTTGGTTCGCCCCTCAGACGGGCACGTGGCGGGCACGCGGGGCACGCCCGCTACTCGTCCTCGAACTCCTCGACGGATGGCGCAACCCGGTACTGCCGCTCCACGTCGGAGAGCCGGGCACGGCGCACCTCCTCGATTGCGTCGGGGTCCGCGCAGACGACCGTGTGCGCAGGCATCACAAGGTCGTCGGGCAGCGGTTCTATCCCTCTGACGCGTACGGCGACTGAGCCGACGACGTACGTCGAGTAGTCGGCCCGGATCGGCTCGACCCGCCACCAGTACCGACGGGGCACCTCCTTGGCCCGCATCGGTACGGTCGCCAGATGCACCCAGCGGTCGTAGTTGGTGAGCACAGTCCGCACTTCCATGCCGCACTTGGGGCACTCGTCAGGCTCGATCGGCTCGAAGCTCTCCGGACCTGGGTCGATCCTGGGCCGGGCCGTTGCCCCGTCGGTCTCCGCCATCTCGTTGGCGAGCCGGTTCCAACACGGCTCGCACCGCAGCAAGTCAAGTGCAAAGGCCACCCCGCGCTTCTGCGCCGGCCGGCTCGGATCGCCGCAGTCCTCACATACATGCTGCTGCTCGGTGCGCTCGTCACCCATAGTGTCGAGTCTGCGCTCGTGACTGCGCAGCGTAATAGGGCCAAATCAAGCCCACTTGACCCCCAGGCTATGGGTTCAAGGGTTTCCGCAGATCAGAGGCGTTCGGGTGACGTCCGGCCGTGTGTTGTGCGTCCGCGCGCATAGTGTGGTCTCTCCGCGGTCTCGGACATGAGTGCCACTTTGGCAGCCCCGACACGCTCCCTCGCCAGGATGATGCCCGCGCCGACACGGAGTGACCACACCGGGCCTGGCCCGCTCGCGGCAGCAGTCGCTTACCGCCCGCCATATCCGTGTCGTTGGTCGCCTTACGCTGTCGCATCTGTGACGGCGGGGGTACGGCGGCCCGCCCCGTGACGAGCTACTTGACGACACCCGCCGCACAGCCGACCCTGCCCTCCTGTAGCCGGCTTGATGGACGTGGCCCCCCCGCCGCCGCAGTCGGCAGCGCTCCCGCCATGTAAACCGGCCACGGATTCCGCCGCCCGATCCTGAGCCCCGCTGCAACGTCCATTGCCCCTCTCACCCCCACCTCTCCCGCTTCCCTCTTCGTTGTCGCCGTGGTTCTCGGGTGCTGTTGGCGACTTTGGGCCTGGTGGCTGGTGGTGTGGCTTCCTTGGGTGTGGTGGGTGCCGGCTGTCGTGCTGGGGATGGGCTTGGTGCTGGTGGTGAGGTCATCGGCGTGCCGTGCGCTCGATCCGGCGGTTAAAGGGTCGGGCAAAGCGTCCAGCGGGGAACCCCGTGGCAGGGATGGCGCGGGGCCGGGGGCCGGGCCTCCGGCCGCCGCAGGCAGGGCCGGGGGTCCGAGCCCCCGAGCCCCCGAGCGGCCGCAGTGCGGCCGATGGGGTGTTTCCCGCAGCGACGGCTGCAAGCCGATTGCCAGATCCAGCCGGATACCCGAAGGGTAAGAGCAGCCGTACGACCCGAACCGCCAAGCCGAACGCGCCCACATCCCGGGCCTGAATGGCCCCTCTACCCGCCGGCTCCCTCCGGGATATGGCTGCTGATCACCTTCGCTGATCCGGGATGACCAGTCGATCACCCCGGCAGATCCGTCAGGCCCGGGAGCACCACGCCCAGCGACCACCCACTCAAGAACCCCGCGACCCTCCCCCTTCCCTCCCTCCTCTCCCCGCCCGACGGGCGGGGAGCTTGATGAGGTAGGGAAAGTTCTCACAGCCCAGGTCACGGGCCTGATCGTTCAGGCGGTGAGCTTCCGCCCGTCGTGGGCACGAATCTGCGGTGCGGCGTCGTCGCGGAGCGCGTCGGTGATGCGGACTGCGTAGACCTCACTCATGGTCGCGGTGACTTCTTCCGCGGTGAGCCAGCGCACTTCGGTGGCCTCGTCGGTCGGGTGCTCGTGACCGGCCTCGGGTGTGCAGCGGAAGACCATGGCGACCACGCCTCGCGACATGTTCTTGTAGACGCCGGTCAGCCGCTCGACGTGGACCTTGACCCCGGTCTCCTCGTAGACCTCGCGCCGCACGCCGTCCTCGACGGTTTCGTCCTTCTCCAGCACTCCGCCCGGTGGCTCCCACGTGCCGTTGTCGGCGCGGCGGATGGACAGCACCTTGCCGTCGCCGCGTACCACCACCCCGGCCACGGACACGGAATGGAGAGGCGTTGACGTCGGTCGGGGGCCGCTGTTACTCATGTACATGAGAATAGGAGACTGTGAAGGACTATGGCGAGTAGCGGCGTGGCCTCATCGGCCAAAGCGAAGTATCTCCAGATCGCGGACGACCTTGCCGGACAGATCCGCACCGGCGCTCTCGCCCCTGGTGCGGCGGTGCCGAGCGAGTCAGAGCTTATGGAGCGGTACAAGGTCGCGTCCGGAACGGTGCGCAAGGCGATCGCGGAGCTGCGAACGACGCAGTTGATCGAGACACATCACGGCCGCGGGTCCTTCGTACGCTCAAGGCCGCCGGTCCAACGCAAGTCCTCCGACCGGTTCCGGCGCGCGCACCGCAAGGCCGGCAAGGCCGCTTACCTCGCGGAAGCCGAAGAGTCCGGCGGCGTGCCCTCGGTCAACGTCCTGTTCGTGGGACCGACCGACGCCCCGGAAGGCATCGCCGACCGCCTCGGAGTAGCGGCAGGCGAGAAGGTACTCGCGCGCAAGCGGCGGTACTTCCGTGACGGCGTGCCGACCGAGGAAGCCACCTCGTACCTGCCGTGGGAGGTCGTCAAGGACATCCCGGAGATGTTCGCGGAGAACCCTGGCGGGGGCGGCATCTACGCCCGGCTGGAAGAACACGGCTACGCCTTGGCTGAGTTCACGGAGACCGTGCGTGCACGGCTGGCGAACAAAGCCGAAGGTTCCGCGTTGGCCCTCAGCCCGGGGGCGCCCGTGATCCACCTCGTCCGCAGTGCCATGACCGACTCGGGCGTAGTCGTTGAGGTCTGCGACACGATCATGGCCGCTGACCAGTTCGTTCTTGACTACCGCTTCCCAGCACGCGACTGACGTTCCGTCAGTTCCACGACCCATCACAAGATTCTTTCTCGTAGCGGGTTGACTCATGTACAGGAGTGGGTAACTCTTGTCCATGTCACTCATGTACATGAGTGCAAGAGAATTCCTCTTCTACAGGAGAAGTGATGGCATCGTTCAAGATCGACCTTTCGACCGCCACGGTGTTCGTGGCCACCCCGCCGGTCCCGAAGCTGGTGAACAAGCAGACCGGGGAGGTCGCGATCGACCGCGAGACCGGTGCGGCGCTGCGCACGGTGGGCCTGCTGGTGTCGGACGAGGGCATGGGCGACCTGTACCAGGTGACCGTGCCGGAGACCGGTGTCGACGCCACGCTGACCCCGGGGACGCCGGTTGCGGTGACGGGGTTGCGGGCGCGGGACTGGGAGAACGAGTTCAACGGTCAGAAGCGGCACGGGATCAGCTTCCGGGCGGTCGCGGTGACCTCGCTGGTGCCGGCGGCTGCGTCGAACGGCCGGGGCTGATCTGCTGTGGTGACCGTCCTCGTGCTGACCGGCGGCGGCGTTGCCGCGGTGCTGATCCTGCGCCGGGTGCGGCCCTCGCTGTACTGGATGATCATCGGCGGTATGGCGGCGCGTATCCGGGTCACGTGGTCGTACGCCTCGGTGATGGACGCGTGCGGGCTGTCGGTGCCGCCGTCGCGGGCCCGGATCGTGGTTGCTCGGGCGCTGCGGCGGGAGCTGCCGGCCAACCGGCCGCCGAAGTTGCTGCGGCTGCGCAAGACCCGCACGGGCCTGGTCGCCCGCATCCGGCTCCAGCTGGGGCAGGACGCGTTCGACGTGATGTCGGCCGCGGATCGGCTGCGGCACTCCTGGAGGCTTCACCAGGTCTCGGTGCGGGAGGTCCGCTCGGGGGTGCTGGAGCTGTCGATGACCGGCTATGACGTGCTCGGCAAGGTCCATCTGCCGACTCGTGCGGAGCGTTCGACGTTGCGGGTGCCGGTCGCGGTCCGTGATGACGGGGTGGTGCACTACCGGGACTTCCGGAAGGTGCCACACAGCCTGACCGTGGGCGCCACGGAGTCCGGGAAGTCCGTCTACCAGCGGGGTTTGGTCTCGGAGCTGGCGCGGCAACGGGTCGCGTTGGTCGGGATCGACTGCAAGGGCGTCGAACTCGCCCCGCTGGCCCGCCGGTTCACCGCCATGGCCGACACCCCGGAGGTGGCTGCGGAGCTGCTGGACGCGCTGGTCGAAGAGATGGCCGAGCGGTTCCAGGTCATCCGTGCCGCTCAGCGGATCAGCGCGGACACCCCGGACGCGGAGATCACCTCCGACATCTGGGGTCTGCCGGAGAAGGTGCGGCCGGTCCCGATCGTGGTGGTGATCGATGAGGTCGCCGAACTCCTGATGATCCCCTCCGCGGCGGAGAAGAAGCGCCGGGAACGGATCATCACCGCCCTGATCCGCCTCGGCCAGCTCGCCCGCGCCGCCGGCATCTACCTGGAGATCTGCGGACAGCGCTTCGGCTCCGAACTCGGCGACGGAACCACCATGCTCCGCGCCCAGCTCACCGGCCGTGTCTGCCACCGCGTCAACGACGAGTCCTCGGCGAAGATGGCCTTCGGCGACATCGCCCCCGACGCCCTGACCGCCGTCCTTGCCATCGCCCCGGACCAGCCGGGCATTGCGGTCGCGGCCGATTCCTCCGGCGGCTGGGCCCGCATCCGCGCCCCGCGTACCACGCTCCGGCAGGCCGTTGCCGCGTGCGCGACGTACGCGGACCTCACCCCGGACGTGCCCGCGCTCGCCGCGTTCCGGCCCGCCCTGCCCCCGGCCGCGACCGACACCGACACGGCCACCGCGCCGGTTCCCGCGACTGCCTGAACCACCCCGCATCCCGGTCGGCGTGACCGCCTCATGCAAGGTCCCTACCCCTCCCATGCCCGAAACACCTGGAAGGAGGCACGTCATGGCCACTCGCAAGACCACCGTCCGCCGCCCGGCCAAGCCCGGACCGGCCCTGTCCGAGCCGCCGAAGTGCCCGGTCTGCAAGGGCACCGGAACCGTCTCCGTGACCGTCCGCGTCGGTCGCCGGCGCCGTGTCGTCGGCCAGCAGGACGGCATGTGCCTGACCTGCTTCGGCTCCGGCACCGCCACCTGAACAACCCGTCAACCGCCCGGGGCCGGACACCGTGCCCGGCCCCCGGTCCCAACTCCCGGAAGGAGGGGACGTCATGACCAAGCCGGATGCCGAACGGGCCGCGGTGCTCGTCGCGGGAGCGGTGATCGTGATCCTGACCGTCGCCGCGTTCTGGCTGTCCTACGCCCACCTCGCCGACGTGGCCCGGCACAACGGCCTGGCCTCCTCGCCCGAACGCCGCTGGGCCTGGCCGGCCACCCTCGACCTGTTCATCGTGGCCGGTGAGGTGCTGATGTTCCTCGCCGCACTGCGGGGCCGAATCGACGCATGGGCCATCGGGCTGACCGTGGCCGGCTCGCTCGGCTCCATCGGCCTCAACGTCGCCGGCGTCGGCGCCGGCCAACCCGCGCTGCACTACGTCGTCGCCGCGGTCCCGCCGTTCGCCGCGCTGCTGGCCTTCGGCGCGCTCATGCGGCAGGTCCACCGCCTCATCCCCGACACCGCCCCGGCCACGCCGCCCGCGCCCGCCGCGGTCCCGGAGCCGCCCGCCGAGCCGGTGACCGTCGAACGCGCCGACACCCCGCCCGCCCCCAACGCGCCCGCACCGGCCCCGGAACTCCCGGCCGCCGTCCCGTCCGCGCCCCCGGTCGCGGTGCCCGCGGCCCTGGTCGAGCACGCCCGCAAGATCGCCGACGCCCACCACGCCACGACGGGCACCCCGATCGACCCGACCACCCTGCGCGCCCGCCTCGGCGTGCCCGCGGCCCTGGCCGACGCCATCACCGCCCAACTCGCCTGACCAGGAAGGAGAACCTCTCGTGGCCCGCTTCGAGCGCTTCACCAACGTCGCCCGTATCGGCCCGGTCGAGGTCGGCGACCACCGCGACCGTCACGGCCGCAAGGCCACGGTCGCCGTCTGCACCGCCACCCGCTGCGGCTGGTCCAACGACTACACCAGCCGTTCCGCCGCCGAACTCGCCGCCCGCACCCACACCTGCACCGCCTGACCAGGAAGGACACCCCGCCATGTTCACCCCGAAGTACCCGCCCACCACCACCTACACCCCGCCCACCACCACCTACGCCGCCCCGCCGGTCCCGGTGCCCGCCGACACCACCCCGGCGCCCATCGTCCAGCAGCCCGTGCCCATGCCGGTCCCGCAGCAGCCGGCCCGCCCCACCGTCCAGCTCACCGCGGGCAGCACCGCCCTCCTCGTCGCCGGCGGCACCGCCGCGATCCTCGTCGTCGGCGTCGTCCTGGTCTCCATGCTCCTCGCCGTCGCGATCACCGCCGTCTCGGTCGCCGTCGTCGCCGTCGTCCTGCGCTCGATGCTCAAGGACGCCCCCCGCAAGGGCCGGTGATTGTCATGGACCCGACCGACTTGGTGTCCGTGGTGCCCGCGCTGGGCTGGGCCGTGCACAGCGGACTGCTCACCCGCCGCCTGACCACCGCCCGCCGCGACCCGCTGACCGGCCTGCACACCCGCGCCGGCTTCACCGCCCGCGCCGAACGCCTCCTGACCCGCCACCCTGAGGCCGCGCTTGTCCTGCTGATCGACCTGGACGACTTCAAGGCCATCAACGACACCTTCGGCCACGCGGCCGGCGACACGGTGCTCACCGCGACCGCCACCCGCCTCACCGACTGGTGCGGCCACACCGGCATCCCCGCCCGCCTCGGCGGTGACGAGTTCACCGCGATCACCACCGACCCCACCGCCGCCCCGCGGCTGCCCGGCCTCCGCGCTGCCCTCAACACCACCGTCCAGCACGCCGGACACCCGCTGCCGGTCTCCGCCTCGGTCGGCGTCTGCCACGTCGCGGACCTGCCCATCCCGACCCTGACCGACGCCCTGACGGCCGCCGACACCGCGATGTACCAGGCCAAGGGACACCATCACCGCAACACCCACCGCTGAGAAAGGAGTTCCCGACATGGGCCTGTTCAGGCGCGAGCCGTCCACCCCGGTCAACCCCGCCATGGCCGAGCTGGGCCGTCAGTTCGCGATTGCCAAGCGTCACGGCGACCGCAAGACCGTGCGCCGCATCGCCCGCGAGTACGACGACACCGCCCAGAACGACGCGGACGCCGCCTCGTTCCAGCACGGCCAGGACGCGTACAACGCGCTTCCGCCCGCCTACCGCACTCGGCGCGGCAACCGCCGCCGCTGATCACCGCAGAGAAGGGACACAACGCCATGTTTAAGAAGATCCGCGAAATCGCCGTGGTCGAGACGCGCCTGATGCGCGACGACGAGATGCAGCGCAAGGCGGCCAAGCGGGGCAGCCTGCTGACGATCAAGCCGGACGGGACCGAGACGCGGAACACGCCGGACTACGAGTCCCGCATCTTCCGCCGGGTCTCCGGCCAGCTCTGAACGGCCCCCGGGGCGGCCTCTACCGCCAAGTATCCGCCGCCCCGGGCGCCTCTTCCTCTTCCTGATCCAACGGACCCGAAAGGGACACCCATCATGCCCCAGCACACCCACGCCTCGGGCCACGTCTGCGGCCACTGCGACGGCTTCCCCACCGTCGCCGTCACCACCGGCACCCGCAACAGCGACGGCACCCGCCGCACCATCACCGCCGCCTGCCCCGCCTGCAAGGGCACCGGCACGACGCCCGCTCGCCGCGCCCTCACCACCGCCGGCCGGTGACCACCGTGACCCTCCTCAACTGGCGCGACGCCAAGCACTACGACCACACCGGCGACCAGCCCTGCGTCTGCTGCGGCAAGCCCACCCCGCTCCGGTCCGACAAGGGAAAGCCCGTCCACAAGGTGTGCGCGGAGAACTGGCTCGACACCCACCCCCGCAGGGACGGTGACCAGTAGTGACCCACACCGCCGCGCCCCCGGCGGGCCTGGACCCGACCACCTGGAAGGACTTCCTCCGGGTGGCCGGGCAACCGGGCTTCGACCGCTGGAACGACCAGGTACGTCGCACCGGGGGCTGCGCCGACCCGATCCACCTCATGGGCTCGACGACCACCCTCGACCCGACCACCGGACAAGTCCTCCACACCTACGACACCACCGGCGAACCGGGCGGCCGGCTCCGCGTCGCCTGCGGCAACCGCCGCGCCTCCCGCTGCCCCGCATGCGCCTGGACCTACGCCGGCGACACCTACCAGCTCATCCTGTCCGGCCTGACCGGCGGCAAGGGCGTCCCCGACACCGTGGTCGACCACCCCCGCGTCTTCGCCACCCTCACCGCCCCGAGCTTCGGCCCGGTCCACAACCGCCCCACCCGCGGACACTGCCGCTGCGGCACCGCCCACCCCGACGGGGCACCGGAGTTGGGTGCGCCGCTCGACCCGGCCACGTACGACTACGCGGGCGCGGTGCTGTGGAACAACCACGCCTCGAACCTGTGGCGCTACGTCACCATCTACCTGCCCCGGGAGATCGCCGCCCGCGTCGGCATCACCCAACGGGAACTGCGCGAACGCCTCCGCGTCTCCTACGGCAAGGTCGCCGAGTACCAGAAGCGCGGCGCGATCCACTTCCACGCCGTGATCCGCTTCGACGGACCGGACGGGCCCGGCACCGCCCCGCCCGCCTGGGCCACCACCGGCCTCCTCGAATCCGCCCTCCGCGCCGCTGCTGCCCGCGCTGTCGTCACGGTGCCTGCTGCCGGCAACCAGCCGTCCCGGGTCCTGCGGTGGGGGACCCAGCTCGACGTGCAGCCCATCGGAGCGTTCGGGGGCGGTGAAGACCTCACCGAACAGGCAGTGGCCTCCTACGTCGCCAAGTACGCCACCAAAGCCGCCGAAACGACCGGCACTGTTGACCGCCGCATCGGCGAACTCGCCGAACTCGACAAGCTGCCTGACCTGCCCGACCACACCCGGCGCCTGATCGAAGCCTGCTGGGACCTCGATGCCCTGTACCCGGACCGGCGCCTGTGGCAGTGGGCTCACATGCTCGGCTTCCGCGGCCACTTCTCCACCAAAGCCCGCCGCTACTCCACCACCCTCGGAGCCCTCCGGCAGGCACGCGCCGACTACCGCGCCGACCAGGAACGCCGGGCCCTGGGCCTGCCCGACCCCGACGACAACCCCGACGCGACCACCCTCGTCATCGCCCACTGGGCCTACGCCGGGCACGGCCACACCCCCGGCGAGTCCTGGCTCGCCCAACAGATCCACCGCGACATCACCCAAGCCCGCGACACCGCACGCCAAGCACGCCAAGAGATCACCGACTACCCGGGGGAGTGGTGACCATGGACCACCTGTTGACCGTCGAACAAGCCGCCGAACGGCTCGGCACCACCGTGCGCTTCCCGCGCCGGCTGATCGAGGAACGGCGCATCACCTTCGTCAAGGTCGGGCGGCACGTCCGCATCCCGGAGAGCGCCCTCGACGCCTACGTGTCCGCGCACACGGTGCAGCCGCGCCGGCCCCGTCTCCTGCGGGGGGTGGCGTGATGCCGAGCAAGAAGCGCCGTACCTTCGGCCGCGTCCGCAAGCTCCCGTCCGGTCGTTTTCAGGCCCGCTACCGGGGCCCCGACGGGATCGACCGCCCGGCACCGCACACCTTCGCCACCAAGCGGGATGCCGACGACTGGTTGGCGGAGCGGCAGACCGAGGTACGGCAACCGGACTGGCGGGACCCGGACGCCGGCAACGTGCCGTTCGAGGCGTATGCCACCGCGTGGGTCAAGGAACGGCCGCTCGCGCAGAGTACGGCGGAGCTGTACGGCATCCTGCTGCGGGTCCACCTGGTGCCGACCTTCGGCCGGAAGGTGCTCGCCGAGATCACCCCGGCTGCTGTTCGGACCTGGCGCCGGGTCCGGCTCGACGAAGGCACGGGGGAGCCGACTGTGGCCAAGGCGTACGCGCTGCTGCGCACGATCATGGGTACGGCGGTGGCTGACGACCTGATCAGGCGCAATCCGTGCCAGATCAAGAACGGCGGGACGGTCCACACTCCCGAGCGCCCTACGGCAACGATCCCCGAGGTGTTCGCCCTGGCGGATGCCGTACAGCCGAGGTATCGGGTGCTGGTCCTGCTCGCCGCGTTCTGCGGGCTGCGCTGGGGTGAGCTGATGGGGCTGCGCCGGCAGGACATCGACGCCGATGGCGGCACCATCCGGGTTCGGGGCTCGGTCGCGGAGCTGAACAGCGGGGAGCGGTCTACAAGGCTCCAAAGAGTGAAGCGGGCAAGCGCACCGTTGCCGTGCCCCGTTCGATCCTGCCGGCGGTCGTGCTGCATCTGGAGCTGTACGCCGAACAGGGAGCCCAGGGACGGGTGTTCGTCGGTGTGAAGGGTGCCACGCCCCGCCGGAACCACTTCAACGGGCTGTGGCGCAAGGCGTGCGCCGAGGTCGGGGTCAAGGGGCTCCACTTTCATGATCTCCGCCACACCGGCAACACCTTGGCCTCACGGACCGATGCCAGCACGCGCGAGCTGATGATGCGCCTCGGTCACGGTTCGAGCCGGGCCGCGCTGATCTACCAGCACGGGAACCAGGAGCGTGAACGTGAGATCGCCGATGCGGTCGACGGCATGATCGTCAAGGCGATGAAGCGAGGTTCCCGCAGGAAGGGGCACGTGGCGGGCACGGACAGCTAGACCAGCATCGGGAACGACAACGGCCCGGGTCGCGGAATCCCTCCGCCACCTGGGCCGTATCCGTTCCGAGCGGGCGACGGGAATCGAACCCGCGTAGCTAGTTTGGAAGACTAGGGCTCTACCATTGAGCTACGCCCGCACTGCCAGGACCGCAGACCCCGGCACCTCGGATTCTGGCACACCGCACGGCGCCCGGTCGAACCGGCATCGCCGCCGCGCGCGGAATCGGGCTGCCGGGGTGTACGGGGCCATGTACTCTACGTGTCGCACCAGCGGGGTGTGGCGCAGCTTGGTAGCGCGTCCGCTTTGGGAGCGGAAGGCCGTCGGTTCGAATCCGGCCACCCCGACCAGCAGTTGCCCGCCACTTGCCCGCCGGGCGGGGCGCGGCGTCCGGAACGTACGACGGTTCGCGTCGACCCCGTCCGGCGCGTTTGGCGGTACCGGTAGGATGGGCGGTCGGCGACCCCGCGCGCGGCCCCGACCGCGCGCAAGAGAGTGGCCCCCACCAACGTAAAGCCCCCAAGGAGACCCAACCGTGAAGAGCGCCGTCGAGACTCTGAACCCGACCCGGGTTCGACTCACTGTCGAGGTGCCCTTCGAGGAGCTCAAGCCCAGCCTCGACGCGGCGTACAAGAAGATCAACCAGCAGGTCACGGTGCCGGGCTTCCGCAAGGGCAAGATCCCTGCGCGCGTCATCGACCAGCGGTTCGGCCGTGGCGCGGTCCTCGAAGAGGCCATCAATGAGGCGCTGCCGAAGTTCTACACGGAGGCGGTCACCGAGGGTGAACTCGCCGACAACGTGCTCGGCCAGCCCGACGTCGACATCACCGAGTTCAACGACGGCGACGAGCTGAAGTTCACCGCCGAGGTGGAGATCCGCCCGACCATCGAGATCCCGGACTACTCCGGCATCGAGGTCACCGTGGACGCCGTCGAGGTGCCCGAGGAGGACGTCGACACCTCGCTGGAGCAGCTGCGCGACCGCTTCGCGACCACCACCCCGGTGGAGCGCGCCGCCGCCGACGGCGATGTCGTCGTGGTCGACCTCCAGGCGTCGATCGACGGCAAGGTCCTCGAGGACGGCGTCGCCAGCGGTGTCAGCTACACGATCGGCTCCGGCCAGCTCCTCGACGGCATCGACGAGGCCGTCACCGGCCTGGAGAAGGGCGGCAGCGCCACCTTCACCTCCTCGCTGAGCGGCGGCACCGGCGCCGGCCAGGAGGCCGAGGTCAAGGTCGACGTCACCGACGTCCAGGCCCGCGAACTGCCCGAGCTGGACGACGAGTTCGCGCAGCTCGCCTCGGAGTTCGACACCCTGGAGGAGCTGCGGGCCGACTCCCGCAAGCGCCTGGAGCGGATCAAGACCTACGACCAGGCCACCCAGGCCCAGGAGAAGGTGCTGGACGCGCTCATCGAGCTGACCGAGGTGCCGATCCCGGAGAAGCTGCTCGCCAGCGAGATCGAGACCCGCACCCACAACCTGGAGCACCACCAGTTCCCGGCGCTGGGCCTGACCTGGGACACGTACCTGGAGCGCGAGGGCAAGACCCGCGAGGAGTACGACGCCGAGGTCTCCGAGCAGGCGGTCAAGGGCATCAAGACCCAGTTCATCCTGGACGAGCTGGTCAAGACCGAGAAGCTGTCGGTCAACCAGGAGGAGCTGACCGAGCACCTCATGCGCCGCGCGCAGTCCTCGGGCATGTCGCCGGAGCAGTTCGCCCAGGCCGTCGTCGAGGGCAACCAGGTCCAGCTGCTGGTCGGCGAGGTGGCCCGCGGCAAGGCGCTGGCCGTCGTCGTCGAGGCCGTGAAGGTCACCGACACCAACGGTGAGGTCGTCGACCTGTCCGACGAGGACGAGGACGAGGAGGCCGCCGAGGCCGCCGATGCCGAGGCCACCGCCGACGCCGAGGCCACCGACGAGGCTGAGACCGCCGAGGAGCCCGCCGAGGCCGAGGCCGACAAGGCCTGACGCCGGGGGACCGCTGCGGACGGCGTTCGCCCGTCAGGGGCGCGGGGAACCGCGCGACCGACCCGCCACCGGCCGGTGGTCGGGAACACCGCTGCGGGGGCTGGGCCTGCGAGCCCGGCCCGCCGCGGCGGTGCGCTGGTCGCACGGTTCCCCGCGCCCCTTTTCGGACCTGCGGTCCGGCGCCCGGGCGCGTTCCAAACCCGCGGCGGGCCGCATGCGCTCACAGCGAACAGTCCCGCGTAGGGGATTGCTGGGCCCCACCTGCGCGTTAGGGTCCACAAGTAGGAGGGCAGGGGTGCGGCGAGGGTCAGCGGCCGCCCCCGACCCGGACGAAGACCGTGACGGTCGCTCCGACCGTCCGACAACGAGCAGGTGGATACGTGACGACTACGATGCCTACTGCCGCCGGCGAGCCGAGCCCCGGCGGTCTCGGCGACCAGGTCTACAACCGACTGCTCGGCGAGCGCATCATCTTCCTCGGCCAGGCCGTCGACGACGACATCGCCAACCGCATCACCGCACAGCTCCTGCTCCTTGCGGCCGAGCCCGACAAGGACATCTACCTCTACATCAACAGCCCCGGCGGCTCCGTGACCGCCGGCATGGCGATCTACGACACGATGCAGTTCATCAAGAACGACGTGGTCACCATCGCCATGGGCATGGCCGCCTCGATGGGCCAGTTCCTGCTCACCGCGGGCACCCCGGGCAAGCGCTTCGCGCTGCCGAACACCCGCATCCTGATGCACCAGCCCTCCGCGGGCCTCGGCGGCTCCGCCACCGACATCAAGATCCAGGCCGAGCAGCTGCTGCACACCAAGCGCCGGATGGCCGAGCTGATCGCCGAGCACTCCGGCCAGAGCTTCGAGCAGATCACCAAGGACTCCGACCGCGACCGCTGGTTCTCCGCCGAGGAAGCCCGGGAGTACGGCCTGGTGGACGGCGTGATGCTGTCGGCCGCCCACGTCCCCGGGGGTGGCGGCACCGGCGCCGCGCCCGCCTCCTGAAGGCCCCCGCCCCCGACATCGACGCACCTCATCACCTGGAGACGGTGGACGTGAACCCCTTGAACTTCCCCGGCAGCGGCCTCTACGAGCGCACCGCTGCCGAACGGCCCGGCCTGTTCGGCGCCGAGGCCCGCTACGTGATCCCGCGCTTCGTCGAGCGCACCTCGCAGGGCGTGCGCGAGTACGACCCGTACGCGAAGCTCTTCGAGGAGCGCGTGATCTTCCTCGGCGTGCAGATCGACGACGCCTCCGCCAACGACGTCATGGCGCAGCTGCTGTGCCTGGAGTCGATGGACCCCGACCGGGACATCTCGGTCTACATCAACAGCCCCGGCGGCTCGTTCACCGCGCTGACGGCGATCTACGACACGATGCAGTTCGTCAAGCCCGACATCCAGACGGTCTGCATGGGCCAGGCGGCCTCCGCGGCGGCCGTGCTGCTCGCGGCCGGCAGCCCCGGCAAGCGGATGGCGCTGCCGAACGCGCGGGTGCTCATCCACCAGCCCTACAGCGAGACCGGCCGGGGCCAGGTCTCCGACCTGGAGATCGCGGCCAACGAGATCATCCGGATGCGCCAGCAGCTGGAGGAGATGCTCGCCAAGCACTCCACCACGCCGATCGAGCAGATCCGCGACGACATCGAGCGCGACAAGATCCTCACCGCTGAGGAGTCGCTGGCCTATGGACTGGTCGACCAGATCGTGTCCACCCGCAAGACGTCCGTGGGCGTCTGAAGGACGGGTAAGCTGCGCCCTCCGTGCGCGCCCCGGACCGTACTCGGAACGCGAGTACGCCCAAGGGGGGCCCACACGGGGGGCGCGGCAAGGTACCGTCGATGAGAGAAGCACCAGGTTCCGTTGAAGGTCGGCGGAGCCCAGGCGAAGGGGAAAGACCTCGTGGCACGCATCGGTGACGGCGGAGACCTGCTGAAGTGCTCGTTCTGCGGAAAGAGCCAGAAGCAGGTGAAGAAGCTCATCGCAGGTCCCGGTGTGTACATCTGCGACGAGTGCATCGACCTCTGCAACGAGATCATCGAGGAGGAGCTCGCCGAGTCCTCCGAGGTCCGCTGGGAGGACCTGCCCAAGCCGCGGGAGATCTACGAGTTCCTGGAGAGCTACGTGGTCGGGCAGGCGCCGGCCAAGAAGGCGCTCTCCGTCGCGGTGTACAACCACTACAAGCGGGTCCAGGCCGGCGAGAGCGGCCGCCCGGGCCATGACGACGCCATCGAGCTGGCGAAGTCCAACATCCTGCTGCTGGGCCCGACCGGCTCCGGCAAGACGCTGCTGGCGCAGACCCTGGCCCGCATGCTGAACGTGCCGTTCGCCATCGCCGACGCCACCGCGCTCACCGAGGCCGGCTATGTCGGCGAGGACGTCGAGAACATCCTGCTGAAGCTGATCCAGGCCGCTGACTACGACGTCAAGAAGGCCGAGACCGGCATCATCTACATCGACGAGATCGACAAGGTCGCCCGCAAGAGCGAGAACCCGTCGATCACCCGCGACGTCTCCGGCGAGGGCGTCCAGCAGGCGCTGCTGAAGATCCTGGAGGGCACCACCGCCTCCGTGCCGCCGCAGGGCGGCCGCAAGCACCCGCACCAGGAGTTCATCCAGATCGACACCACGAACGTGCTGTTCATCGTGGGCGGCGCCTTCGCCGGTCTGGAGAAGATCATCGAGGCGCGGGCGGGCGCGAAGGGCATCGGGTTCGGCGCGACCATCCGCTCCAAGCGCGAGCTGAACATGGCCGACCAGTTCTCCGAGATCATGCCCGAGGACCTGGTGAAGTTCGGCATGATCCCCGAGTTCATCGGCCGGCTGCCGGTGATCACCAACGTGCACAACCTCGACCGCGAGGCGCTGCTCCAGATCCTGGTCGAGCCGCGCAACGCGCTGGTCAAGCAGTATCAGAAGCTCTTCGAACTCGACGGTGTGGAGCTGGAGTTCGAGCGCGGCGCGCTGGAGGCCATCGCCGACCAGGCGATCCTGCGGCAGACCGGCGCCCGTGGCCTGCGCGCCATCATGGAGGAGGTCCTGATGTCGGTGATGTACGAAGTGCCGTCCCGCCAGGACGTCGCCCGGGTCGTCATCACCGCCGAGGTCGTGCACTCCAACGTCAACCCGACCCTGGTGCCGCGCGACCCGCGCATCTCCGGTCAGGGCGAGCAGAAGAGCGCGTAACCCTCCCGGCAGCAACGCAAAGGGGGCGCCCGGTCAGTCACGGACCGGGCGCCCCCTTTGCGTGCGCTAGGAGGCTGCCACCTCGACGTCCTTGCGCACCTTCGCGGTCAGCGCGGCGGCGTCGGCGACGGACGCGGTCTCGGTGTTGTTCAGGGTGGCCGTGGGGTCGAGCGGGAACAGGTAGGCCAGGGTGCTGTAGTCGGCCCAGACGCAGACCGTGGTCTTCGACGGGACCTTCTGGTTGTCCTGCGAGACGGTCTCGACGAACTTCTGGCACTTCATGAGCGCGTCGGGCGCCATGCCGGCCGGGTGCACCGACTGCGGTCCGCCGGCGGTGGCGGCCTTGAGCGTGGTGCCGCTCCTGTCCGGCCTGCCGCCGTCCTCCAGCAGGGCGAACGCGCCGTCCAGTGCCTTGGCGGGGTCGGCGACCGTGCCGGAGACACCGCTGAAGTTCAGGTAGACGCCGTCGGCGACGTTGCCCTTCACGTACATCTGACTGGTGCTCGTGGGCTCGGTGACGCCCAGCGCCGCCAGCTTCGCGGTCCCCGCCTGATCGAGCCTGGGCACGGGGCTGCCCACCGAGGTCTTCGTGTAGTCGCCGGCGACGGTCTCCGGGGTGGTGAGGACGTACTTCTTGCCGTCGTCGTGCAGCTCGGACGAGCCGCTGCTGCCGTGGTGCGCGACGAAGACGCCGACGCCGGCCGCGACCACCACGACCGCCGCCACCACGCCGCCGATGACGACGCCGCCCCGCCGTCCGGGCTGCGCCGCTTGCTGGTCCTGGCTCATGAGTGGGGTCCCCCTTAGTTGGTGAGTCCGCTCATCCTCCCGGATAGCAGGAGGGGGCGCCCGATCCGACCCGGACCGGGCGCCCCCTTCAGAGCGTCGGGGAGGCTAACTCGCCTCCACCTCCACGTCGTTGCGGACCTTGGAGGTCAGGGCGCCCGCGTCGGCGATGGAGGGGGCGCTGCCGCCGCCGGAGACGAGCTGGGACTCGTCGAGCGGGATGACGTAGGCCACCGTGCTGTAGTCCGCCCACACGCAGACCGTCGTGTTGAGCGTGAAGGTCTGGCCGGACTCCTCGCCCGTCTCCTTGATGGTCTGGCACTTCATGACCGCGTCGCTCTTCATGCCGGCCGGCTTGACGGACTGCGGGCTGCCGGAGGTCTCGACGGTGGTGCCCTGCTTCTTGTCCTCCTCCGTGCCCTGCTTGAGCATGGCGAACATGCCGTCGACGACCTTGCCCGGGTCCTTGACCGTGCCGTAGACGCCCGCGAACTCCAGCATCTTGGCGGTCAGCGCCGAACTGCCCTCGGTGTAGCTGGCGTTGACCTGCGTCGGGTCGCTGACCCCGAGTGCCTTGATCTTGGTCAGGTCCTCGTCGTCGAAGCCGCCGTCGCTGTCGGAGGAGTCGCCCTTGGTGTAGTCGCCCGCCACCGTGTCCGGCGTGGTGAGCGTGTACTTCTTCCCGTCGTTGTGCAGCGACGACGAACCCCCGCTGCTGCTCCCGCCCTTGGTGGCGAAGAAGATCCCCCCGCCGATCACGGCCAGCGCGACCACGACACCGACGATGATGCCGGTGCGCTTGCCGTTGCCGCCCTGCTGCGGCGGCTGCGGGTACCCGTAACCCTGCTGCGGCACCTGGCCGTAGGGCGGCTGCTGGCCGTAACCGGGCTGCGGCTGCTGACCGTAGGCCGGCTGCCCGCCGTACGGCGGCGCGGGCGGCGGGGCCTGCTGCGGGTAGCCGTAGCCCGGCTGGGGCTGGCCGTAGCCGCCCGGCGGCGGGCCGGGCTGCGGTTGGCCGTAGCCGCCACCCTGGGGTTGGTTGCCGTACGGGTTCGGCGGCGGCTGGTTGTAGCTCATGGGATCGTCCCCTCCGTTAACGAGTCCGCTCATCCTCCCGGATGACATGCTCGCTTCCGAAATCCGGGGGCTGACCAGGCGCCATCCTGCCCCAGCCGCGCCACCCCCCGGCATCAGACGCGCAACCGCTTTGTCACAGCCCCGCGGAGGTCCGGTACGGCGGGCAACCCGCCCTGTGGATAACCCGTCGGGACCCGGCGCACCGGGCCACTAGAATCGGGACCGTGACCGACAACACTCAGCGCCCCGACAGCGGGCCGATCAGCAGCACCCCTGAACTGCCGACCCAGTACACGCCGGCCGAGGTAGAGGGGGAGCTGTACGAGCGCTGGGTAGAGCGGGGTTACTTCGAAGCCGACACGAAGAGCGACAAGCCGCCGTACACCATCGTCATCCCCCCGCCGAACGTCACGGGCAGCCTCCACCTCGGCCATGCCTTCCAGCACACGCTGATGGACGCCCTCACCCGCCGCAAGCGCATGCAGGGCTTCGAGGCGCTGTGGCTGCCCGGCATGGACCACGCGGGCATCGCCACCCAGAACAGGGTCGAGCAGCAGCTCGCCGAGGAGGGCAAGTCCCGGCACGACGTGGGCCGCGAGGAGTTCGTCGCCCGCACCTGGCGCTGGAAGGAGGAGTACGGCGGCCGCATCCTCGGCCAGATGCGCCGCCTCGGCGACGGCGTCGACTGGTCCCGTGAGCGCTTCACCATGGACGAGGGCCTCTCCCAGGCCGTCCAGACCATCTTCAAGAAGCTCTACGACGACGAGTTGATCTACCGCGCCGAGCGCATCATCAACTGGTGCCCGCGGTGCATGACCGCCATCTCCGACATCGAGGTCGACTACCAGGACGACGACGGCGAGCTGGTCTCGCTGCGGTACGGCGACGGCGAGGACAGCGTCGTGGTCGCCACCACCCGGGTCGAGACGATGCTCGGCGACACCGCCGTCGCCGTCCACCCCGACGACGCGCGGTACGCCCACCTCATCGGCCGCCGGATCAAGCTGCCCCTCACCGACCGGACCATCCCCGTCGTCGCCGACGCCCATGTGGACCCGGAGTTCGGCACCGGCGCGGTCAAGGTCACCCCGGCCCACGACCCGAACGACTTCGCGATCGGCCGGCGGCACTCGCTGGAGTCCCTGACGATCATGGACGAGCGGGCCGTCATCACCGTGCCCGGCCCGTTCCAGGGCCTGGACCGCTTCGAGGCCCGCTCGGCGATCGTCGAGGCGCTGCGCGAGCAGGGCCGGGTCGTCGCGGAGAAGCGGCCGTACGTCCACTCCGTCGGCCACTGCTCCCGCTGCAAGACCACGGTCGAGCCGCGCCTGTCGCTCCAGTGGTGGGTCCGGGTCGAGCCGCTGGCCCGCGCGGCGGGCGACGCCGTGCGCGACGGCCGGGTGAAGATCCACCCCGCCGACATGGAGAAGCGGTACTTCGACTGGGTCGACAACATGCACGACTGGTGCATCTCGCGCCAGCTGTGGTGGGGCCACCGCATCCCGGTCTGGTACGGGCCGAACGGCGAGCAGGTCTGCGTCGGCCCCGACGAGCAGCCCCCATCCGGCGAGGGCTGGACCCAGGACAGCGACGTCCTGGACACCTGGTTCTCCTCCGCGCTGTGGCCCTTCTCCACCCTGGGCTGGCCCGAGCAGACCCCGGACCTGGCGAAGTTCTACCCGACCGACGTGCTGCTCACCGGCCACGACATCATCTTCTTCTGGGTCGCCCGGATGATGATGTTCGGCCTGTACGCGATGGACGGCACCCCGCCGTTCCACACCATCGCGCTGACCGGCCTGGTCCGCGACGAGCACGGCAAGAAGATGTCCAAGTCCTTCGGCAACGTGGTCGACCCGCTGACCTGGATGGACGCCTACGGATCGGACGCCGTCCGCTTCACCCTCGCCCGCGGCGCCAACCCCGGCGCCGACGTGCCGATCGGCGAGGACTGGGTCCAGGCGTCGCGGAACTTCGCCAACAAGATCTGGAACGCCACCCGGTTCGCGCTGATGAACGGCGCCACGGTGACCGGGCCGCTGCCGGCGCCCGAGGAGATGTCCGCGGCCGACCGCTGGGTGCTCTCCCGGCTCAACACGGTCGTCGCCGAGATCGACGCGCTCTACGACGACTACCAGTTCGCGAAGCTCTC
This sequence comes from Actinacidiphila sp. bgisy144, assembly GCF_057708105.1. NCBI lineage: Bacteria > Bacillati > Actinomycetota > Actinomycetes > Kitasatosporales > Streptomycetaceae > Actinacidiphila > Actinacidiphila sp. bgisy144. Next base: position 67,623 of record NZ_JBYIRM010000011.1, read on the forward strand.
CGACGCCCTCTACCACTTCGCGTGGGACGAGGTCTTCGACTGGTACGTCGAGCTGTCCAAGACCACCTTCCTCAAGGGTGGCGACCCGGCCCGGGTCTCCGGCCGGGTGCTCGGCGAGGTCCTGGACGTCACGCTGCGGCTGCTGCACCCGATCGTGCCGTTCGTCACCGAGACCCTGTGGACCACCCTGACCGGCCGGGAGACCGTGGTCACCGCGGCCTGGCCGGCCGACAGCGGCTTCCGGGACGCGGCCGCCGAGGCGGAGATCGCCGAGGTGCAGCGCCTGGTCACCGAGGTCCGCCGGTTCCGCAGCGACCAGGGGCTCCAGCCCGGCCAGAAGGTCCCGGCCGAGCTGTCCCTGACCGGCACCCTGCTGGCACCGCACGAGGACGCCATCCGGCAGCTCCTGCGGCTCCAGCCGGCCGGCGACGGCTTCCACGCCACCGCCACCCTGCCGGTCGGCGCCGCCCGGGTCGCCCTCGACCTGTCCGGGGCGATCGACGTGGCCGCGGAGCGCAAGCGGCTCACCAAGGACCTCGCCGCCGCGGAGAAGGAGAAGCAGCAGGCGGAGCGGAAGCTCGGCAACGAGGCGTTCCTCGGCAAGGCACCGGAGAAGGTGGTCCAGGGCATCCGCACCCGGCTCGCCGCCGCCGACGAGGACATCGCCCGCATCACCGCGCAGCTCGCCGCCCTCCCGGCGGCGTAGGCACCCGCCCCCCAGGGGCACGGACAGGCCCGGGCCATGCGGTCCGGGCCTGTTCCGTAGACTGAGCCGGTGAGTGAGTACGGGCAGGACGACGAGTTCCCGGACGACGGCTTCGGCGCGGACGACGACCGCGACGACGACGGCGAGGGCGGCGGACCGCGGGAAGCGGACCTGGCCGTCATCGAGGCCGGTAGCCGTACGCTGCGCACCCAGGTCACCCCGCCCGCCCCGGAGGACGACGTGCCGGCCCGGCCCGCCGACCCCGAGCTGGACCGCCGGCTGCGCGAGGTCGAGGACGAGCTGCTGGGCCGCTGGCCCGAGACCAAGCTCGACCCGTCCCTGGACCGGATCGCGGCCCTGATGGACGTCCTCGGCCAGCCGCAGCGCACCTACCCGGCGATCCACATCACCGGCACCAACGGCAAGACCTCCACCGCCCGGATGATCGAGCGGCTGCTGCTCGCCTTCGAACTGCGCACCGGCCGCTACACCAGCCCGCATGTGCAGTCCATGACCGAGCGGATCAGCCTGGACGGCGTGCCGATCTCCGCGGAGCGCTTCGTCGACGTCTACCGCGACATCCAGCCGTACGTCGGGATGGTCGACGCCGCCCAGCCGCACCGGATGTCCTTCTTCGAGGTGATCACCGGCATGGCGTACGCCGCGTTCGCGGACGCGCCGGTCGACGTCGCCGTGGTCGAGGTCGGCATGGGCGGCAGCTGGGACGCCACCAACGTGGTGGACGGCGCCGTGGCCGTGGTCACCCCGATCTCGCTCGACCACACCGAGCGGCTGGGCGGCACCCCCGGTGAGATCGCCGTCGAGAAGGGCGGCATCATCAAGAAGGACGCCACCGCGGTGCTGGCCCAGCAGCCGCCGGACGCCGCCCGCGAACTGCTGCGCCGCTCGGCCGAGCAGGACGCGACCGTCGCCCGCGAGGGCGAGGAGTTCGGCGTGCTCCACCGCGAAGTGGCCGTCGGCGGCCAGCTGCTGACGCTGCGCGGCCTCGGCGGCGAGTACGGGCAGATCTTCCTGCCGCTGCACGGCGAGCACCAGGCGCACAACGCGGCGCTGGCGCTGGCCGCGGTGGAGGCGTTCTTCGGCATCGGCAGTGTGCACCAGCGCACCCTGGACCTGGACACCGTGCGCGGCGCGTTCGCCGCGGTCACCTCGCCCGGCCGGCTGGAGGTGGTCCGGCGCAGCCCCACCGTGGTGCTCGACGCGGCGCACAACCCGGCCGGCGCGCGGGTCACCGCGGCCGCGATCAGCGAGGCGTTCGGCTTCAGCCACCTGGTCGGCGTGGTCGGGCCGAGCGGCGACAAGGACGTCCGCGGCCTGCTGGAGGCGTTCGAGCCGGTCTTCGCGGAGATCGTGGTCACCCGCAACTCCACCACCCGCGCGATGGACGTCGACGCGCTGGCGGCGGTGGCGGTCGAGGTGTTCGGCGAGGACCGGGTGCAGGTCGAACCGCGCCTGGACGACGCGCTGGAGGCAGCGGTCACCCTCGCCGAGGAGGAGGGCGAGTACGCCGGGGCTGGCGTACTGGTCACCGGCTCGGTCATCACGGTCGGCCAGGCCCGGCTGCTGCTGGCCCGCAGGTAGGAACTGCCGGAACCCGAGGGCGACCCCAAGGGCAACCCCGAGGGCAACAAGGGAAACCAGGGAAACAAGGGAAGGGGGCCCGGGTATGCGGACCCTGTGTTCGAGCACGCTGATCGGCGAGTTCTTCGTCGTCGGCTTCGCCGGGCTGGTCGCGATGAAGCATCCCGACCTGTCGATGGGCACCGTCTGGGCGGTGTGCGGCATCACGATGGCGGTGTGCGTGCTGCTGTGCGGGGTGGTCACCAAGCCGTGGGCGGTCGTGGTCGGCTGGGCGCTCCAGATCGGCCTGATCGCCAGCGGCTTCGTGGTCGGTACGATGTTCGTGCTCGGCGTGATCTTCGCGGCCCTGTGGTGGGCGTCGATCCACTTCGGGCGCAAGGTCGACGAGATCAAGGCCCGGCACGCGACCCAAGCCGCCTGACAACCGATCGGCACATGCCTTGTAGGCTCGTCGTCACATTCGCTTGTCATACCCGTCAGGAGCCGCCCCGTGTCCCAGCGCACCCTTGTCCTCCTCAAGCCGGACGCCGTTCGCCGCGGCCTGGTCGGCGAGATCCTGGGCCGGATCGAGCGCAAGGCCGGCTGGTCGATCGGCGCACTCGAACTGCGCACCCTGGACCGCGGCATCCTGGAGCAGCACTACGCCGAGCACGTCGGACGTCCGTTCTACGAGCCCCTCGTGGAGTTCATGTCGTCCGGCCCGTCGGTGGCCCTGATCGTCGAGGGCGAGCGGGTCGTCGAGGGCGTCCGCGCGCTGGCCGGCCCCACCGACCCGATCACGGCCGCACCCGGCTCCATCCGGGGGGATTTCGGCACCGTCACCCGGGAGAACCTGGTGCACGCCTCGGATTCCGAGGAGTCCGCCGAGCGCGAGATCAAACTCTTCTTCCCGGACCGTTCCGGCAGGTAAAAGCGCCCGGCCCGGAACCAAACACTCCGACACGGCGTCACCATTACTGAGGTCCGCTGTGTGTTCTGATGACAATGGCGTCGGAACCCCGACGCCGCGCCCAGCCCGGCGCGACTACGATGGAACCTCCGCCCACGCTCGGGAAGGCCAGACGTATCCACATGGCGAACAACATGTCGTTCATCGGCCGTGACATGGCTGTCGACCTCGGGACCGCCAACACGCTGGTGTACGTCAGGGGCCGCGGGATCGTCCTGAACGAGCCGTCGGTCGTCGCGGTCAACACCAACACCGGCGGCATCCTCGCCGTCGGCGCCGAGGCGAAGAAGATGATCGGCCGCACCCCCGGCAACATCGTGGCGGTGCGCCCGCTGAAGGACGGCGTCATCGCCGACTTCGAGATCACCGAGCGCATGCTGCGCTACTTCATCCTCAAGATCCACCGCCGCCGCTACATGGTCCGCCCGCGGGTCGTGGTGTGCGTGCCGTCCGGCATCACCGGAGTGGAGCGCCGCGCGGTGATCGAGGCCGCCACCCAGGCCGGCGCCCGTACCGTGCACATCATCGAGGAGCCGATGGCGGCCGCGATCGGCGCCGGGCTGCCGGTGCACGAGGCCACCGGCAACATGGTGGTGGACATCGGCGGCGGCACCACCGAGGTCGCCGTGATCAGCCTCGGCGGCATCGTCACCGCCCAGTCCATCCGGGTGGCCGGCGACGAGCTGGACAACGCGATCATCCAGCACATCAAGAAGGAGTACAGCCTGCTGCTCGGCGAGCGCACCGCCGAGCAGATCAAGCTGACCATCGGCTCCGCGTTCGCCGCCAGCAAGGACGACGAACACACCGAGATCCGCGGCCGGGACCTGGTCAGCGGCCTGCCCAAGACCGTGGTGATCTCCGCGGGCGAGGTGCGCAAGGCCATCGAGGAGCCGGTGAACGCGATCGTCGACGCGGTGAAGACCACGCTCGACAAGTGCCCGCCGGAGCTGTCCGGCGACATCATGGACCGCGGCATCGTGCTGGCCGGCGGCGGTGCGCTGCTGCGCGGCCTGGACGAGCGGCTCCGCCACGAGACGGGCATGCCCATCCACATCGCCGAGGCGCCGCTGGACTGCGTGGCACTCGGCGCGGGCAAGTGCGTGGAGGAGTTCGAGGCGCTTCAGCAGGTCCTTGACGCCGCTCCCCGCAGATGACGACGCGTCAGCCGGTGCGCGGCCCGTCACGGGCCGGATGCGCACCGGACCTGACGCGGATGACCAACCGCCCCACCCGGCCCGGCCGCCGTCGGCACCGCGGCACCGGATGCGGGCGCACAACGGCACAGTAGCTCCGACCGGCCGCGGCCCCAGCGGCGGCGGGTCCGATGAGGAAGGCACGGACTGGCGCCCGTGAGGGACACAAAGGAGAGCCGGCTGCTGCTGGTACTGCTGGTGGTCGTGGCGCTCGCGCTGATCACCGTCGACATCCGGGGCGGCGAGAACTCGCCGCTGGACCGGCCGCGACGGGTGGCCCAGTCCGCCTTCGGGCCGGTGGAGAACGCGGTGTCCGGTGTCGTCGACCCGGTGGGCAACGCCGTGGACGCGGTACGCGACTCCGGCCGCGACAGCAGCACCATCAAGCGGCTGGAACGCGAGAACACCCAGCTCAAGCAGCAGCTCGGCAGCAAGGACACCACCCGCGCCCGCGCCCAGGAACTGGACAAGCTGCTGCGGGTCGCCGGCGCCGGGCAGTACACCGTCAAGGGCGCCCAGGTCATCGCGATAGGAGCCGCCCAGGGCTTCTCCTGGACGATCACCATCGACTCCGGCAGCAACGACGGCCTCAAGCGGGACATGACGGTGATCAACGGCGACGGGCTCGTCGGCCGGGTCACCACCGTGGGCCGCTCCACCTCGACGGTGCTGCTCGCCAACGACCCGGACTTCACCGTCGGCACCCGGCTCGAGGGCAGCCAGGAGATCGGCTTCGCCACCGGCCAGGGCAACCGGCCGCTGCGCGACCAGCTGCTCAACGGCAAGGCCGACGTGCACAAGGGCGACCGGGTGGTCTCCTTCGGCTCGGAGCAGGACAAGCCGTTCGTGCCCGGCGTACCGGTCGGCAAGGTGGTCAGCGTCGAACCGTCGGGCGGCAACCTCACCAAGACCGTCGAGGTGCAGCCCTACGTCGGCTTCACCAAGCTGGACGTGGTCGGCGTGGTCGTGGTCGGCCCGCGCACCGACCCGCGCGACAGCGTGCTGCCGCCCAAGCCGACCGCCTCGCCCACCGCGAAGACCACACCGAAGAACACCGCGTCGCCGGGGGACTCCGCCTCGCCGGGCAGCACCCCGACCTCGGGCGGCACCCCGACCTCCGGCGGCACCGACAACGCGCTCCCGCCGGGCACCAAGCCCACCTCGACCTCCACCAACGGGGACTGACGCCATGCGCCCGAACCGGATCGTGCTCTCCACCGTCCTGGTGGTGATCGCCCTGGTCGCCCAGGTCAGCGTGCTGGCCCGGCTGCACCTGCCCGGTGCGGTCCCCGACCTGCTGCTGCTCACCGTGCTCGGCCTGGCCCTCACCTACGGCCACGTCGGCGGCTGCCTGATCGGCTTCTTCGCCGGCCTGCTCGCCGACGTCGCGCCACCCGCCGACCACGCGGTCGGCCGCTACGCCCTCGTGCTGTGCGTGATCGGCTACGCGGCCGGCCTCGCCAAGCCCGACAACGGCCAGCTGCGCACCGCCGCCGGCCCGATGATGGTGGTCATCGCCGCCGCCATCGGCACCACGCTGCTGTACGCGGGCGTCGGCAGCCTCGTCGGCGACACCGCCGGCGCCCATGTCGGCCTGGTCAAGCTGGTGTTCACCGCGACCCTCTACGACCTGCTGCTGGCACCGTTCGTGGTGCCGCTGGTGATGGCGCTGGCCCGCCGCTTCGAGCGGGACCCGCTCGCCGAGGACAGCGCGGGCAGCGGCTACGGCGGCGGGTTCGGCGGCGGCCGGAGCAACCGCGGGAGCAGGAGCGGCCGAAGCGGCGGCGTGTTCCGGCCGCGCGGCCGCGGCAGAGCGGGCGTGGGCGCCGGCATCACCCCGCAGCGCGGCCTGTTCGGCCGCGCCCGGTTCAGCGGCGGCAACATGGCAAGGGGAGCACGGCGATGACGGCGAGCGGCGCGTACGAGGCGCCGAGGACAGGCCCTGGGCGGTATCGGACGACGGCGGCCCCGGCCCGGGGCCGGGCACGGACCGCGGGCGGCGCCCGCCCGCGGCAGCTGAGCGGGGAGAGCAGGTAGATGAGCAACATCCCGGAGACCGGTCGGACCAGCCGGGTCACGATCCGCCTGGTCATCCTCCAGGTGCTGGTCGTCTCGCTGCTGCTGACCCTCGGCGGCCGGCTGTGGTACCTCCAGATCCGCAACGGCCAGGAGTACGACCAGGAAGCCGCCAGCAACCACTACCAGCAGGTCGTCACCCCGGCCGTCCGCGGCTCGATCCTCGACGACCGCGGGGTGCCGATCGCCGACAACCAGACCCTGCTGGTCGTCTCGGCCAGCCGCACCGACCTGCTCCAGCAGGCCGACGGCGGCACCGCGGTGCTGACCCGGCTGGCCAAGGTGCTCGGCATGACGCCGAAGGACGTCGAGGACAAGGTGCGGCTGTGCGACGCGCAGACCCCGCGCCCCTGCTGGAACGGTTCGCCCTACCAGCCGATCCCGATCACCGACAAGGCCACCACCCAGCAGGCGCTCCAGATCATGGAGCGCCGCGAGGACTTCCCCGGCATCACCGCGGAGCCCACCGCCGTGCGCACCTACCCCTCGCCGGACAAGGCCAACGCCGCCCAGGTGCTCGGCTACCTCTCCCCGGTCACCGACAAGGAGGTGGCCGCCTCCGAGAAGACCGACAACCCGCTGCTGCGCTCGGACCAGGTGGGCCGCTCCGGCCTGGAGAGCACCTACGACGACCAGCTGCGCGGCAAGGCCGGCGTCACCAAGTACCAGGTCGACAACCTCGGCCGGGTGATCGGCAAGGCGTCCGAGACCCCGGCGACCCCCGGCGACACCGTCGTCACCAGCATCGACGCCAAGGTGCAGGCGGTCACCGAGAAGGAACTCAACGACGCGATGGTGACCGCGCGCAAGACGTACGACCCGGTCACCCACAAGAACTTCAAGGCCGACTCCGGCGCCGCGATCGTCATGGACAACAAGACCGGCCAGATCATCGCGATGGCCAGCGAGCCCACCTACGACCCCAACGAGTGGGTCGGCGGCATCTCCGCCAAGGACTACGCGGCCCTGACGAACACCAAGTCCAACTACCCGCTGCTCAACCGCGCCATCCAGGGCGAGTCGGCACCGGGCTCCACCTTCAAGGTGATCTCCACCTCCGCCGCGGTCAAGGCCGGCTACAGCGAGGACGGCCCCTACCCCTGCACGTCGTCGTTCTCCATCGGCAGCCAGGTCTTCCACAACGACGAGAACGAGAGCTACGGCGACATCTCGCTGGCCCGCGCGCTCGAGGTCTCCTGCGACACCGTCTTCTACGGCCTGTCCTACGACCAGTGGAAGAAGGACGGCGGCACCGACCCGAAGAACCCGAAGGACTACTTCTACACCACCGCCCACCAGTTCGGCCTCGGCGCCAAGACCGACGTCGACCTGCCCGGCGAGGTCACCGGCCGGGTGCCGGACCGGCAGTGGAAGAAGGACTTCTGGGAGGAGAACAAGGCCGACTGGTGCGCCACCGCCAAGAAGCACAAGAACGACAAGAACCCGACGCTCGCGGTCGCCATCGCCATCGAGAACTGCCCGGACGGCTATGTGCTGCGCGCCGGTGACTCGGTCAACTACGCGATCGGCCAGGGCGACACGCTCGTCACCCCGATCCAGATGGCCCGGATCTACGCGGCGCTGGCCAACGGCGGCACCCTGTACCAGCCGACCATCGGCAAGGCCGTGATAAGCGCGGACGGCAAGACCGTCACCCCGATCCAGCCGAAGGTGGCCGGCAAGCTGCCCGACTCCAAGTCCACGCTGAAGTACATCAACCAGGCGCTGGCCGGCGTGGTCACCGAGGGCACCGCCGACTGGAAGTTCGGCAACTGGCCGCAGAGCCAGATCCCGCTGCACGCCAAGACCGGTACCGCGGAGGTCTCCGGCAAGCAGAGCACGTCGTGGTTCGACACGTACACCAAGGACTACACGATCGTCATGACGATCTCCCAGGGCGGTACCGGCTCCGGCGGTTCGGGTACCGCGATCCGCCGGATCTACGAGGCGATGTACGGCATCCAGAAGGACAGCACCAAGATCGACGCGAAGAAGGGCATCATGCCCCAGCCCGTCACCACGCTGCCCAAGATCTCCGCCGACGGCAGCGTGGTCGCCGCCCAGCAGGCCGCGTACTCCACCAGGGTCGCCGTGGCCTTCGCCAACGCCCCGGCCGGTTCGCCGGGCGCCGACCCGGTACCCGCGCTCGCCGCGCTCACCCCGACCCGGACCGAGAAACTGCTGTACGGCAGGAAGTACACGTGATGAGCGCGAACACCTACTCCGTCCGGCGGTTCACGCCGGAGCGCTCCACCATGGGCAAGCTGTTCGCCCGGGACTCCGCGGTGCGCCGGATGGACTGGCTGCTCTTCCTGGTGACGCTGGCGCTGTGCTTCATCGGCTCGCTGCTGGTCTTCTCCGCGACCCGGCATCGCACCAGCCTCACCCACGGCGACGAGTACTACTTCCTGATCCGCCATGTGATGAACGCCGGTATCGGCCTGGCGCTGTGCATCGGCGCGATGGCCATAGGGCACCACCGGATGCGCACCATCGTGCCGTTCTTCTACGCGCTGTCGATCCTCGGCATCCTCGCGGTGCTCAGCCCGCTCGGCTCGACCGTCAACGGCGCGCACTCCTGGATCATCATCGGCGGCGGCTTCTCGCTCCAGCCCTCGGAGTTCGTGAAGATCTCCATCATCATCGGCATGGCGATGGTGCTCTCCGCCCGGGTCGACGCCGGCGACCAGGAGCACCCCGACCACCGCCGGGTGACGCAGTCCCTGGCCCTTGCGGCGCTGCCGATCCTGATCATCCTGATGATGCCCGACCTCGGGTCGGTGATGGTGCTCGGCGCGATCGTGCTCGGGGTGCTGCTCGCCTCCGGCGCCTCCACCCGCTGGGTGTTCGGGCTGATCGCCACCGGGATCGTCGGCTCCATTCTGGTGTGGCAGCTCGGCATCCTCGACAAGTACCAGATCGACCGGTTCGCCGCGTTCGCCAACCCCGCGCTCGACCCGTCCGGCGTCGGCTACAACACCAGCCAGGCCCGGATCGCGATCGGCTCGGGCGGGCTGCTCGGCAAGGGCCTGTTCCACGGCAGCCAGACCACCGGCCAGTTCGTGCCCGAGCAGCAGACCGACTTCGTCTTCTCGGTGGCCGGCGAGGAACTCGGCTTCGTCGGCGGCGCGCTCATCGTGGTGCTGATCGGGGTGATCCTCTGGCGGGCCTGCACCATCGCCCGCAACGCCACCGACCTGTACGGCACCATCGTGGCGGCCGGGGTGGTCGCCTGGTTCGCCTTCCAGTCCTTCGAGAACATCGGCATGACGCTGGGCATCATGCCGGTGACCGGTATCCCCTTGCCCTTCGTCTCCTACGGCGGATCATCGATGTTCGCCAACTTCGTGGCCATAGGGATGCTCCAGTCCGTGAAGATGCAGCGGCCCATGTCGGCGTAGCCGCCGCGGCCCCGGCCAGGGGACCGGTCCGGGGCCCCTGGTCCGGCCCGGGCGGGCGGCCGCCGCGGCTCGGGTACTGTTGAGGGTCATCTTCCCTCCGGGCGGCCCGCCGCCGGGGCGCCATGCAAGTTCAGGACACACGAAAGTCGCCGAGATGCCTGTCGAGTCGGTCTTCCCGCGCCTGGAAGCGCTGCTCCCGCATGTACAGAAGCCGATCCAGTACGTCGGCGGTGAGCTGAACTCCACCGTCAAGGACTGGGACGCCACCGATGTGCGGTGGGCGCTGATGTACCCCGACGCGTACGAGGTGGGCCTGCCCAACCAGGGCGTCATGATCCTCTACGAGGTGCTCAACGAGCGCGAGGGCGTGCTCGCCGAGCGCACGTACAGCGTCTGGCCCGACCTGGAAGCGCTGATGCGCGAGCACCAGGTGCCGCAGTTCACCGTCGACAGCCACCGCCCGGTGCGCGCCTTCGACGTGTTCGGCCTCAGCTTCTCCACCGAGCTGGGCTACACCAACATGCTCACCGCGCTCGACCTGGCCGGCATCCCGCTGGACGCGGCCGACCGCACCGAGGACGACCCGGTCGTGCTGGCCGGCGGGCACGCCGCCTTCAACCCCGAGCCGATCGCCGACTTCATCGACGCGGCCGTGATCGGGGACGGCGAGCAGGCCGTCCTGACCATCACCGACCTGGTCCGGGAGTGGAAGGCCGAGGGCCGCCCCGGCGGTCGCGACGAGCTGCTGCTGCGCCTGGCCCGGACCGGCGGGGTGTACGTCCCGCGCTTCTACGACGTGGAGTACCTGCCCGACGGCCGGATCTCCCGGGTCGTGCCCAACCGCTCCGGCGTGCCGTGGCGGGTGTCGAAGCACACCGTGATGGACCTGGACGAGTGGCCGTACCCGAAGCAGCCGCTGGTGCCGCTCGCGGAGACCGTGCACGAGCGGATGTCGGTGGAGATCTTCCGCGGCTGCACCCGCGGCTGCCGCTTCTGCCAGGCCGGGATGATCACCCGCCCGGTGCGCGAGCGCTCCATCACCGGCATCGGCGAGATGGTCGACCGGGGCCTGAAGGCGACCGGCTTCGAGGAGGTCGGCCTGCTGTCGCTCTCCTCCGCCGACCACACCGAGATCGCCGACGTCGCCAAGGGCCTCGCCGACCGGTACGAAGAGGACAAGATCGGGCTGTCGCTGCCGTCCACCCGGGTCGACGCGTTCAACATCGACCTGGCGAACGAGCTGACCCGCAACGGCCGCCGCTCGGGCCTGACCTTCGCCCCCGAGGGCGGCTCCGAGCGCATCCGCAAGGTGATCAACAAGATGGTGTCGGAGGAGGACCTGATCCGCACCGTCGCCACCGCGTACGGCAACGGCTGGCGGCAGGTGAAGCTGTACTTCATGTGCGGGCTGCCCACCGAGACCGACGAGGACGTCCTCCAGATCGCGGACATGGCGCGCAAGGTGATCGCCAAGGGCCGCGAGGTGACCGGCCAGAACGACATCCGCTGCACCGTGTCGATCGGCGGCTTCGTGCCCAAGCCGCACACCCCCTTCCAGTGGGCGCCGCAGCTCGGCGTCGAGGAGACCGACGCCCGGCTGGAGAAGCTGCGCGACGCGATCCGCGGCGACCGCAAGTACAGCCGCAACATCGGCTTCCGCTACCACGACGGCAAGCCCGGCATCATCGAGGGCCTGCTCTCCCGCGGGGACCGCCGGGTCGGCGACGTGATCCGCGCGGTCTACGCCGACGGCGGCCGCTTCGACGGCTGGCGCGAGCACTTCTCCTACGAGCGCTGGCTGCGCGCCTGCGACGCCGCCCTGCCCGCCCACGACCTGGACCTCGCCTGGTACACCACCCGCGAGCGCACCGCCGAGGAGGTCCTGCCCTGGGACCACCTCGACTCCGGTCTGGACAAGGACTGGCTCTGGGAGGACTGGCAGGACGCCCTCGACGAGACCGAGGTCGACGACTGCCGCTGGACGCCCTGCTTCGACTGCGGGGTGTGCCCCCAGCTCGACCTGGACATCCAGATCGGCCCCACCGGCAAGAAGCTCCTCCCGCTCACCGTCGTCAACGGCCCGGGCGGCAACTGAGAGCACTGCCGGCCATCGCAGGCAACCGGTCGGCGACCGGCCGGGGCGCCCGGCGCGCCCCGGCCCCCGCTCACCAGGGCAGCCGGCCCGAACGGTCGGCGAAGCGGCCGGTCGGGCCGTCGGGGCCGATGGTGGCGAGCGCCACGATCGACGCGGCGCCCTCGGCGACGCTGTGGCCGAGGCCGCCGGTGAAGTCGGTCGCGGTCTGCCCGGGGTCGGCGGCGTTGACCTTCACGTCGGGCAGCGCCTTGGCGTACTGCGTGGTCAGCATGGTGACGGCGGACTTCGAGGCCGCGTACAGCGGCAGCGGGTACCGCGACTCGATCCGCGCCGGGTCCTGCGTCATGCCGAACGAGCCCATCCCGCTGGACACGTTGACGATGACCGGGTGCGCCGACTTGCGCAGCAGCGGCAGGAACGCGTGGGTGACGCGCACGATGCCGACGACGTTCACCTCCAGGACGGCGCGTACGTCGGCGGCGGTCAGCTCCTCGACCGGGGCGACCGGGCCGAGCACACCGGCGTTGTTCACCAGCACGTCGATCGCGCCCTCGTGCGCGGCGACGTCGGCCGCCGCCGCCTCGACCGAGGCGTCGTCGGTCACGTCGATCGGCACGAACCGGGCCCCGAGCGACGCGGCGGCGGCCTTCCCGCGCTCCGGGTCGCGGGCGCCGACCAGGACGGTGTGGCCCGCCTCGGCCAGGCGGCGGGCGGTCTCCAGCCCGAGCGACCGGTTGGCTCCGGTGATGAAGGTGGTGGTCACGGCTGCTCCTCGCGTTCCGGACGGCATCCGGTAGCCGCCCACAGCTTCGAGGGTGCTCGGCGGCGGGCGACGCGGGGAGCTACGGCCGATGGTGGTACGGCGCGTACCACCGTCGGGAGCCGGTGTGCGGGCGGGTCATCCCCGCGCGGACAGCTCCTGGGCGCCGATGGCGGCCAGCAGGTCGAGCTTGCTGCGGGCGTCGGTGCCCGGGCGCGCGGTGTAGACCACGAGGTGCAGGTTGCCGCCCTGGGTGGTGAGGATGTCGGAGTTCAGCGCGATCTCACCGACGTCGGGGTGCTCGACGAGCTTGCGGGCGCTCTCGTGGCCGCCGACCGCGGGCCGGCCCCACAGTTCGCGGAAGCGCGGGACCCGCTCGAGCGTCGCGACCAGCGCCGCGAGGTCGGGGTCGCCCGGGTAGCGGCCGGTGGCCGCCCGCAGGTCGGCGACGAGGGACTCCTCGAACGCGGCCCGCTCCTCGGCGGTCTGCCGGATCGCGGTCGGCATGGTGCCGGTGAACTGCCAGACCAGCGCGTTCCGGTCGGCCGGTTCGAGCCGGGCCGGATCGCCGAAGGCGGCGGCGAACAGCGGGTTCCAGTGCAGCAGCCGCCAGGTGGCGTCGTAGACCGCCAGCGGGTTGCGGCCGAGTTCGTCCATGATCCGCAGCAGGCTGTCGGGGATGTGCCGCGGCACCCGGCCGGGGTCCGCGGTGTGGCCGGCCAGCCGCAGCAGGTGGGCGTGCTCCTCCGCCGACAGCCGCAGGGCGCGGGCCAGGGAGTCGCAGACCTGGGGTGAGGGGCTGGCCACCCGGCCCTGTTCCAGCCGGACCACGTACTCCACCGAGATGTCGGCGAGCGCCGAGAGCTCGGAGCGGCGCAGGCCGGGGACCCGGCGCGGCGACCCGGGCGGCAGCCCGGCCGCCGCCGGGTCGAGCCGGTCGCGCCACGCGCGCAGCGCGGTACCGAGGGGGTTCATGCCCTCCATGCTCCCGCACCCGGCCGCCGGGCGGTCGGCACCGAAGCGGAGGGACGCGATCCGGCCAATCGGTGGCATCGTTGTCAGGGCTGTGGACATGTCAAAGCGGTCGTGCTGTCATGCCGGGTGGACGGTTGTTTTTCATCGTTGCAGAAGTCGTGGGACCGGTAAGGGCGGACGGCACGAGGAGGCGTCATGGGTCGGCTGGCGGGGCGGCGCGGGGGAGTGGGGCCGCTGGTGGTGGCGCTGCTGCTGGCGGTGGCGGCACTGTTGCAGGGAGCGGGGGCGACCGGGGCGAGAGCGGCGGCGGCCGCGGACACCACGCAGGTGTGCGCGCTGTACTGCGACACCACCGACCCGTCGAAGGCCGCCCAGGAGACCTTCCCGGTGCCGGACCTGAGCCTCAACGGCCGGGTGGTGCGGCTGCACGTGGACGACACCGACGGCATGGCCTGGGCCAGCATCGACGCCGGCCAGACCGGCGACTCGGTGTGGCTGGACCGCTCGTGGGACGGCGGCAGCACCTGGGACGGCCTGCTCGGCAAGGCGTCGATCCCCTCGACGTGGACCGGCACCCGCACCCTGATGTACAATCTCTACGACCCGACGAACCACCGCCGCGCGGTCCTGCGGGCCTGCGGCGACGCCCAGGGCGTCAGCTGCACCTCCTGGGCGCACCTGAACGTCTGCGCCACGGTCTGCGACGGCTCGGGCAGCGCGTCCGGCGACACTCAGCCGGTCCCGGCCACCACGCTGAACGGCCGGACCATCGCGCTGCACATGGACAGCACCGGCATGGCCTGGGGCACCATCTCCGGCGGCACCGCCGGCGACGAGATCTGGCTGGACCGCTCCTGGGACCAGGGCGCGAGCTGGCCCGACGGCTCCTCCAAGGGCCGCACCAGCACACCCTCCGGCGCCACCGGCACCGCAACCGCCCGCTACAACACCAGCGACCCGCTGGGGAAGCTGTACGGCGGGGCGGTCCGCGCCTGCGGCCGCGCCGTCGAGGGCCAGAACGGCAGCTGCACCGCCTGGGCCCGCCCGGCGGTGTCCCGGACGTCGGCCGCCGCGGACGCGCTGATGTACTCCTACGACCCGAACACCGCCTACTGGCCGTCGAGTTGGTGGAACTCCGCGGTCGCGCTGGCCACCGTGATCGACTACATGCGGCAGACCGGCGACACCCGCTACGAGTGGGTGGTGCGCCGCACCTACGACATCGACAAGGCGTCCTTCCCCGCCGGCGCCCGCAGCTCCGACCCGATCGACGGCGACTTCATCAGCCGCGCCACCGACGACTCCGAGTGGTGGGCACTGGCCTGGATCGACGCGTACGACCTCACCGGCGACCGGACCTACCTCGACGAGGCGGTCACCATCGCCAGCTACGTCAACGGGCTGTACGACACCAGCACCTGCGGCGGCGGCGTGTGGTGGGACCGGGAGCGCACGTACAAGAACGCGGTGACCAACGGGCTCTACGTGCGGATCGCCGCCGAGCTGCACAACCGCATCCCAGGAGACACCACGTGGCTGGGCCGGGCCACCACCTCCTGGCAGTGGTTCCAGAGCAGCGGTCTGATCAACTCCTCCGGCCTGGTCAACGACGGCCTCACCAGCGGCTGCGCCAACAACGGCCAGACGGTGTGGTCGTACAACCAGGGCCTGGCGATCGGGGCCGCGGTGGAGATGTACCGGGCCACCGGCGACGGCGCGGACCTGGCCACCGCGCGCAGGCTCGCCGACGCGGCCGTGGCCTCGCCCGCACTGGTGAAGGGCGGGGTGCTCACCGAGTCCTGCGACGCGTCCACGCCCTCCTGCGACGACAACGCCAAGCAGTTCAAGGGCGTGTTCATGCGCTACCTGCAGGACCTGGACTCCGTGACCGGCAACGCCTACCGCTCCTTCGCCACCGCTCAGGCCGACTCGCTGTGGTCCACCGCGCGGGACGGGTTGAACCGGGTCGCCGAGGACTGGTCGGGCGGCGGCACCGCGGACTGGCGCACCGAGGCGTCGGCGCTGAGCGCCTTGCTCGCGGCGTCCTGACCTCCGGGCAGTTCGCCGCCGGGCAGTTCGCCGTCGGTCCGGGAGCTGCCGGTCCGGGCGCCGTCGGTCCGCTGGTCGGTCCGCTCGCCGTCCGGGCGGGCGCCGTCGGTCCGCTCGCCGCCGGACTCCCGGCCGCCGCCGAGCTGCCCGTTGCCGAGCCGTTCGAAGAAGCGCAGGATCTCCACCGGGAAGGGCATCACCAGGGTGCTGTTCTTCTCGGCGGAGACGTCCACCACGGTCTGGAGCAGCCGCAGTTGGAGGGCGCCCGGGGTGTCCGCCATGGTCGCGGCGGCGTCGGTGAGCCGCTGCGACGCCTGGAGTTCACCGTCGGCGGCGATGACCCGCGCCCGGCGCTCACGCTCGGCCTCGGCCTGCTTGGACATCGACCGCATCATCGACTGCGGCAGCGCGATGTCCTTGATCTCCACCCGCTCGATCCGCAGCCCCCACGGCTCCTCGGTCGGCGCGTCCATCACCTTCTTCAGCTCCATGTTGACCTGGGTGCGGTCGGACAGCAGTGTGTCGAGGTCGGCGCGGCCGATCACCGAACGCAGCGAGGTCTGGGCGATCTGCGCGACCGCGGTCGGGTAGTCGTTCACGTTGACCAGCGCCTTGACCGGGTCGACCACGCGGAAGTAGACCACCGCGTCCACGGTCAGCGTCACATTGTCCGCGGTGATCGCGCCCTGCGGCGACACCCCGAACACCTCGGTCTGCACCGACACCTTGCGCATCCGGTCACCGACCGGCCGGATCAGCCGCAGTCCCGGATCGCGGATGTCCGGCAGCAGCCGGCCGAACCGGAAGACCACGCCCCGCTCGTACTGCTGCACGTTGCGCACGCTCAGCGCGAGCAGGACCAGGACCACGACGACGATCGCGACCAGAGCGCCGATCAGGGCGGCCACGGCGGTCACCTCCTCGGGCGGGGCCCGTCGCCGTGCGGGGCCGCGAGCGGCCCGACCGGCACCGCGCCGGGCGAGAGGGACGGCGGGAGGTCCAGGTCCGGCGGGAGTCCGTCGTCACCGGGGCGGTCCTCGGGGGGCTCCCGCCAGGGGAAGTCGGCGGCCGGCCGGGCCTGCGCGCCCTCCTCGGCGCGGGCCGGCGGACCGTCCTCGACATGCGGCGCGGGACCGAAGTCCCGCTGCTCGGCGGCCTGTCTGCGCAGCAGCCAGACACCGGCGACGGCCACGACCGCCATCACCGCGAGGGCTATGGCGATGGTCATCCTGCCTCACCTCGCCGTGCGGCGCCCTTACGGTGTGACGACGGCCGGCCGCACTCGGCCGTTCCGCGGCGGCGCCGGCCAGTACGCCCGCGCACCTTTCGCCCCGGTATCTCCACGGTACCCCGCATCACCCCGCTAGGTTTTGGCCATGACCTATCAGAACCCGTGGTCGCCGGGGGCACCGCAGGGGCAGGGGGGCGGCTGCGTCGCCGCCGCCGTCCGCCTACCGGTGAGCGTCTTCGCGTTCGTCGTCGTCCTGCCGCTGAAGCTGCTGTGGGACGCGCTCGCCTGGACCTGCCGCACGCTGTGGCGGTACGTCCTCCACCCGCCGCTGCGCGCGCTCGGCCTGCTGCTGGCCGCGCTGTGGCGGCACGTCCTGGTCCCGGTCGCCCGGGTGCTGATCGTGGTCCCGGCGGTGTGGCTGTGGACCTACGTACTGCGGCCGGTGCTGCGCGCGCTCGGCCTGACCGCGGAGTTCCTGGTGCGCTGGCTGCTGGTGCGGCCCCTGACCGCGCTGTGGGTGTACGCCTTGCAGTGGGTCGTGCGCGGCCTGGCCTGGCTGCTGAAGTACCTGGTCGTGGTACCGCTGGACTTCCTGTGGCGCCGGGTGCTGGCGCCGCTCCTGCGCGAGGTCGCCGCGGCGGTCGCGGCCGCCTGGCGCGCCGCCGCCTACGTGGCCCGGCAGGTCGGCCGCGGGATCGGCTGGTTCTTCCGGGTGCTGGTCTTCCGGCCGATCGCCTTCGTCTGGCGCTGGACGGCGGCGCCGGTGCTGCGCTTCGTACGGCGGCAGATCCTGCACCCGGTCCGGGTCGCGCTGGCCGACGCCCGCCGGGCCGTCGGCGCGGCGCTGTTCGGCACCCCGCGGCAGGCGCCGCCGCCCCGGCCGTCGCGGGAGGCCCGGCACCAGGCGCGGCTGCCCCCGGCCCGCTCCTACCGCGGCCCCGCCGAACGCGCGGAGCCGCTGCCCCCGGTGCCGTGGCGGTCCGCGCCCGAAGCGGCGCCCCCGGCGCAGCACCCTGGCCCGCACCCGAACCCGCCCCCGTCCGGCGGCGGGTTCGGACCGCCGCCCGACATGACGAAGTAGCTTTTGCCGCAAGGCTGGTGACATCCCGTCAGGCGGCTGCCCGGGAGGGTGCGGGGTCACCACCCCCGCCCCTGAGCCCGTGCGGGTGCACCCGCAGAAGAACGCCGGGCCCACGGGCAGCGAACCCCTGGAGGGACCCTGGCGCCGACGGTTGTCCACAGGGCGGGAGCGCGGGCGGAGCGGGCGTGCGGGCGCGCGGCGTAACCTTGGAGGTGCAGGGATGCCCGGACGCGGCGTGGCGCCGCACGCGGGCATGGCACACATGACACGAAGGACTGAGCGACACTGGGCAAGCGACAGCCAGAGGGCCCGCCGCCGGCACCGGCGGTGCAGCGCATCCGCCTGCGGTACACCAAGCGCGGCCGCCTCCGGTTCACCAGCCACCGCGACTTCCAGCGCGCCTTCGAGCGGGCCCTGCGCCGCGCCGAGGTGCCGATGGCGTACTCGGCCGGGTTCACCCCGCACCCGAAGGTGTCGTACGCGAACGCCGCCCCCACGGGCGTCGGGAGCGAGGCGGAGTATCTGGAGATCGCGCTCGCCGCGGCGCGCGACCCCGAGCGGCTGCGTGCGCTGCTGGACGAGTCGCTGCCCCCCGGCCTCGACGTGATCGAGGCGGTCGAGGCCCGCACCTCGGGTCTGGCCGAGCGCCTGGAGGCGTCGGTGTGGCAGCTGCGGCTGGACGGCGTCGAGCCCGACGAGGCCCGCCGGGCCGTCGCCGCGTTCCTCGCCGCCGAGGCCGTGGAGGTCCGGCGCGCCACGAAGAACGGCGTGCGCACCTTCGACTGCCGGGCCGCCGTCACGCGCTTCGAGGTCGTCCCCGAGGCGGCCGCCACGGACGGCGCGGCAGGTCCGGACGCGGCGGATCAGGGTGCCACCGCGCCCCCGAGCGGCGCTTGTGCGATACTGCGGCTGGTTGTACGTCACTTGACACCTGCCGTGCGACCCGACGACGTACTGTCCGGTCTCCATGCGGCGGCCGACCTCGCGCCGCCGGTCCCCGCAGCGGTGACCAGGCTGGCGCAGGGGCCGCTCGACGAGGAGTCCGGCACGGTCACCGACCCGCTCGCGCCCGATCGCGACGCCGTGGCGGTGCCTGCCGGTTCCGCCTAGGTACGGCGTCGACGCGTTGCCGACGCGCCAGGGAGCCACCCGGGCCCGGCGACGCTGACCACACGAGACTTTCGCCGGCCCCCCGCAGGGGCGGGCCGGCGAGCGAGACAGCAAGCCCCCGTGCGGCGCCCGCGCCCCGGCGGACGGCCACCGCGACCCAAGCGGCCGCCGTCCCCGGAACACCCGGCGCGGCGCCCGGGGGCACGACGGGAGCACTGCCCGAATGCCCGACAACGAAGAGACCACTCCGGGTTCGACCCCGGACACCACCAGCACCGCCGACGAGAGCGCGGCTCCCCGCCGCCGCCGTCGCGCCGCCTCCCGCCCCGCGGGCCCGCCCGGGTCCGACACCGCCGCGGAGACGTCCGGCGCCGCGGGCACCGAGGACGCGGCCCCGGCCGCACCCCGTCGCCGCGCCACCCGTAAGACCGCGGCTGCCGCGCCGGCCGAGGAGACCCCGGCCGAGGCTCCGGCCCCGGCCGCCGAGGGCGAGGAGGCGGCCCCGGCCCGCCCGCGTCGCCGCGCCACCCGTAAGACCGCGGCCGCCGCACCGGTCGAGGAGACCCCGGCCGAGACGCCGGCTGCTGCTGCTGCGGAGGAGGCTGCTCCGGCTGCGGAGGAGGCCGCGCCTGCTCGTCCGCGTCGTCGTGCGACGCGTAAGGCGACGGCGCCCGCGGGTTCGCCCGCGCCGGTCGCGGAGGAAGCTCCGGCTGTCGAGTCGGCTCCGGCTGCTGCCCCTGCCGCGGAGGAGGCTGCTCCGGCTGCGGAGGAGGCTGCGCCTGCTCGCCCGCGTCGTCGTGCGACGCGTAAGGCGACGGCGCCTGCGGGTTCGCCCGCGCCCGCCGCCGAGGAAGCTCCGGCTGTCGAGTCGGCTCCCGCTGCTGCCGCTGCCGTGGAGGAGGCTGCTCCGGCTGCGGAGGAGGCTGCGCCTGCTCGTCCGCGTCGTCGTGCGACGCGTAAGGCGACGGCGCCCGCGGGTTCGCCCGCGCCCGCCGCCGAGGAAGCCCCGGCCGAGACCCCCGTGGCCGAGCCCGCCCCGGCCGCCGCCCCTGCCGCGCCCGCGGCCGAGGAGAGCGCGGCCCCCGCGCGGACCCGCCGCCGGGCCACCCGTGCGAGCACGGCCCCCGCCGCTGCCGCCGAGCCCGCCCCGGAACCGGCCCCCGCACCGGCCAAGGCAGCCCAGGCACCGGCCCAGGCCGCCCCCGCTCCCGCCGCCGACGAGCAGCAGGGCGGCAACCGTGCCCGCCGCCGCGGCGGCCGCAAGGGCGCCGCCGTCCCGACCTTCTCCGCCGGTGACGGCCTGCGGCGGCTCAAGCCCGGCGCCCTCGCCCCGCGCGAGGACGCCGGCGACCGCCGCGCGTACACCGCCCGGGCGCTGCGCGACGGCGACGGCTGGTGCGTCGAGGTCGACGACGCCTACGAGATCCGCGGCTACGGCGAGAGCGTCGCCGACGCGACCTCCGAGGCCGTCGACGCGGTCGCCGCCGCCTTCGGGCTCGCCGCCGACACGGTGGACCTCACGGTGCGCACCGAGGCCGACGAGACCACCGAGGAGGCCCCCGCGCGCGGCCGCCGCCGGGGCGGCCGCCCGGCCGTCGCGGTCTTCCAGCCGCCGGTCTTCCAGGCCCCCGACGCCGCCGCCGCACCGGCCCCC
Organism: Actinacidiphila sp. bgisy144; assembly: GCF_057708105.1. Taxonomy (NCBI): domain Bacteria; kingdom Bacillati; phylum Actinomycetota; class Actinomycetes; order Kitasatosporales; family Streptomycetaceae; genus Actinacidiphila; species Actinacidiphila sp. bgisy144. The sequence goes on from NZ_JBYIRM010000011.1 coordinate 88,508, forward strand.
GCCCCGGCCGCCGCCGAGGAGGAGACCGCCGAGGCCGACACCGAGGCCGAGGCCGACGAGGACCGTTCCCCGCGCCGTCGCCGCCGCCGTCGCGGCACCGCCCCCGAGCAGGCGCCCGCCGCGGCCGGCGAGCAGGAGGCCGCCCCCGAGCAGGCCGCCGCCGTCGCCGAGCCGGAAGAGGCCGAGGAGCACGAGGGCGCCGAGGGCGCCGACAGCGAGCAGGACGGCGAGGACCGCCCGTCCCGGCGCCGCCGCCGCGGCGGTCGCCGCCGTCGCCGCGGTGAGTCCGGCGAGCAGGACCACGAGGACAACGGCGAGGACGAGTCCGAGGAGCCCGCCGAGGGCCACGAGGAGGACGACACCGCCGCGCAGCACGAGGACGACCAGGACCACGACGACGACGCCCAGGGCGGCTCCTCCTCCAGCAGCCGGCGCCGGCGCCGCCGTCGCCGCCGCGGTTCGGACGGCGGTGACGACCACGCGGCCGGCGCCGGGTCCGACGACCCGGAGCGCACCGTCGTCAAGGTCCGCGAGCCGCGCTCGCGCTACGAGGGCGGCACCGGTTCCGACGAGGTGCAGTCCATCAAGGGCTCCACCCGTCTGGAGGCGAAGAAGCAGCGCCGCCGCGAGGGCCGCGAGCAGGGCCGCCGCCGGGTGCCGATCATCACCGAGGCCGAGTTCCTGGCCCGCCGCGAGGCGGTCGAGCGCGTCATGGTGGTCCGGCAGAACGGCGACCGCACCCAGATCGGCGTGCTGGAGGACAACGTCCTCGTCGAGCACTACGTGAACAAGGAGCAGTCCACCTCCTACGTCGGCAACGTCTACCTCGGCAAGGTGCAGAACGTGCTGCCGTCGATGGAGGCCGCGTTCGTCGACATCGGCAAGGGCCGCAACGCCGTGCTGTACGCGGGCGAGGTCAACTTCGAGGCGCTGGGCATGTCCGGCGGCCCGCGCCGGATCGAGACCGCGCTCAAGTCCGGCCAGCCGGTGCTGGTGCAGGTCACCAAGGACCCGATCGGCCACAAGGGCGCCCGGCTGACCAGCCAGGTGTCGCTGCCCGGCCGCTACCTGGTCTACGTGCCCGAGGGCTCGATGACCGGCATCAGCCGCAAGCTGCCCGACACCGAGCGGGCCCGGCTGAAGTCCATCCTGAAGAAGGTCGTCCCCGAGGACGCGGGCGTCATCGTGCGCACCGCCGCCGAGGGCGCCAGCGAGGACGAGCTGCGCCGCGACGTGGAGCGGCTCCAGTCGCAGTGGGAGGACATCAAGCGCAAGTCCAAGAGCGGCAACGCGCCGACGCTGCTCTACGGCGAGCCGGACATGACGGTGCGCGTGGTCCGCGACATCTTCAACGAGGACTTCTCCAAGGTCATCGTCAGCGGTGACGAGGCCTGGTCGACCGTGCACGAGTACGTCTCGCACGTGGCGCCCGACCTGGTCGACCGGCTGTCGCGCTGGACGTCGGAGGTCGACGTCTTCGCCAACTTCCGGATCGACGAGCAGCTGCTCAAGGCGCTGGACCGCAAGGTGTGGCTGCCGTCCGGCGGTTCGCTGGTGATCGACAAGACCGAGGCGATGGTCGTGGTCGACGTCAACACCGGCAAGTTCACCGGGCAGGGCGGCAACCTCGAGGAGACCGTCACCCGCAACAACCTGGAGGCGGCCGAGGAGATCGTCCGCCAGCTGCGGCTGCGCGACCTCGGCGGCATCGTGGTGGTCGACTTCATCGACATGGTGCTGGAGTCCAACCGCGACCTGGTGATGCGCCGGCTGCTGGAGTGCCTGGGCCGGGACCGGACCAAGCACCAGGTGGCCGAGGTCACCTCGCTCGGCCTGGTGCAGATGACCCGCAAGCGGGTCGGGCAGGGCCTGCTGGAGTCCTTCTCCGAGACCTGCGTGCACTGCAACGGGCGCGGCGTCATCGTGCACATGGACCAGGCGACCACCACCGGTGGCGGCGGCAAGCGCAAGCGGCGCCGCGGCGGCGGTGCGGGCGAGCACGACCACGAGCACGAGGTGGCCGCCGCGGTCGAGCCCGCGCAGGGCGAGGAGCCGGAGCTGCCCGAGCTGGAGCCGATCGAGGTGGGCGAGTCCGACCTCGTGCCCTCGGTCGGGGACCCGGAGGAGGAGTGGTTCGGCAGCGCCGCCGAGGCGGAGGCCGCCGCGAACAGCTCCCGCGGTCGCGGCCGCCGCCGGGCCACCCGCAAGGCGACCGCCCCGGCCGGTGCCCCGGCCGCCGCGGACCGCGAGCCGGAGCCGGCCGTCGTGGTCGTCCCGGTGAGCGAGCCCGAGGTCGAGCCGGCCGCGGAGCCGGAGCCGGTCGTCTCGACCGAGCCGCCGGCCCGTACCCGGCGCCGTGCGACGCGGAAGGCGACCGCCCCGGCGGGCGCGCCCGCCGCGGCCGAGGAGGCCGCGGTGGTCGTGGTCAGCGCCGAGCCGGAGCCCGTGGCCGAGCCGGTCGCGGAGCCGGAGCCGGTCGTCTCCACGGAGCCCCCGGCCCGTACCCGGCGCCGTGCCACGCGGAAGGCGACCGCCCCCGCCGGCGCGCCCGCCGCCGAGGAAGCGGCCGTCGTGGTCGTGCCGGCACCGGAAGCCGCGGCGCCCGCGGCCGAGACCGAGGCCGGAGCCGAAGAAGCTGCGGCCGAGGCCGAGGCCGAGCCCAAGAAGCGGACCCGCAAGGCCCCGGCGAAGAAGGCGGCGGCCAAGAAGACGGCGAAGAAGGCCGCCACGAAGAAGACCGCGGCGGCCAAGAAGACCACCACGAAGAAGGCCGCGACGAAGAAGGCGGCGGCCGCTCCCAGCGAGTAGCCGGGGCTGCTGCTGTCGGGTTCCCCCGCCCCTGGTGAGTTGCGCGAGTACGCGACCGCCAGGGGCGCGGGGGAACCCGACAGGACGGGGCAGCCCGGGCGGATTTGACCCGGGGGAAGGCACTCCGTAGCCTTGACCCTCGGCGTTTCTGCGCCATCCACTGAGCACTTTCCTCCCGGTCTCCCCGGGAGAGGCCCCCCGCGGCAGGACATGGGGTGCTGGCATCAGGGGTTTCGAAATCGAGCGAGAGTGAGTTCCGCGTGTACGCGATCGTGCGTAGCGGTGGCCGCCAGCACAAGGTGGCCGTCGGCGACATCGTCGAGGTTGACAGGATTCCCACCGGCAAGGTCGGCGACGCCGTCGAGCTCTCGACGCTGCTCGTGGTCGACGGCGAGGCCGTCACCAGCGACCCGTGGGTGCTCGCCGGGATCAAGGTCGAGGCCGAGATCGTGGACCACCACAAGGGCCAGAAGATCGACATCCTGCGCTACAAGAACAAGACCGGTTACCGCCGTCGCCAGGGTCACCGCCAGCAGTACACGGCGCTGAAGATCACTGGCATCCCCGCCGCGGCTGCGAAGTAAGGGACTGAGGAGAGATGGCACACAAGAAGGGCGCATCGTCCACCCGGAACGGGCGCGACTCCAATGCTCAGCGGCTCGGTGTGAAGCGCTTCGGCGGCGAGGTCGTCAACGCCGGTGAGATCATCATCCGCCAGCGCGGCACCCACTTCCACCCGGGCTCCGGCGTCGGCATCGGCAAGGACGACACGCTGTTCGCCCTGTCCGCCGGTGCGGTCGAGTTCGGCGTGAAGCGCGGTCGCCGCGTGGTGAACATCGTTCCGGCCGCCTGAGGCAGGCCGTAGAACCATTCGAGGGCGGACCCGTTTCCCGGACTCCGGGAAGCGGGGCCGCCCTCGGCGTGTTACTGGTCCTGTAGGACCGTAAGAACCGTGTGAAACCCGTACGTTCTGGAGGAAGCACCCATGACCACCTTCGTGGACCGCGTCGAACTGCATGTCGCCGCGGGTAACGGAGGCCACGGCTGCGCCTCCGTGCACCGGGAGAAGTTCAAGCCGCTCGGCGGCCCGGACGGCGGCAACGGCGGGCGGGGCGGGGACGTCGTCCTCGTCGTCGACCAGGACGTGACCACCCTGCTCGACTACCACCACAGCCCGCACCGCAAGGCCACCAACGGCAAGCCCGGCGAGGGCGGCAACCGCTCCGGCAAGGACGGCACCGACCTGGTGCTGCCGGTCCCGGACGGCACCGTGGTCCAGGACCGGCACGGAAACGTCCTCGCCGACCTGGTCGGCCAGGGCACCACCTATGTCGCCGGGCAGGGCGGCCGCGGCGGCCTGGGCAACGCGGCGCTCGCCTCCGCCCGCCGCAAGGCGCCCGGCTTCGCGCTGCTCGGCGTGCCCGGGCAGGCCCGGGACATCGTGCTGGAGCTGAAGACCGTCGCCGACGTGGCGCTGGTCGGCTACCCGAGCGCGGGCAAGTCCTCGCTGATCTCGGTGCTCTCCGCGGCCAAGCCGAAGATCGCGGACTACCCGTTCACCACGCTGGTGCCGAACCTCGGCGTGGTCAACGCCGGTTCCACCGTCTACACGATCGCCGACGTGCCCGGGCTGATCCCCGGCGCGAGCCAGGGCCGCGGGCTGGGCCTGGAGTTCCTGCGGCACGTCGAGCGCTGCTCGGTGCTGGTGCACGTGCTGGACACCGCGACTCTGGAGTCCGACCGCGACCCGGTGACCGACCTCGACGTCATCGAGGCGGAGCTGCGGGCGTACGGCGGCGGGCTGGAGGACCGGCCGCGGCTGGTCGTGCTCAACAAGGTCGACGTGCCCGACGGCCGGGAGCTGGCCGAGATGATCCGGCCGGAGCTCCAGGAGCGCGGCTACCGCGTCTTCGAGGTGTCCGCGGTCTCGCACGCCGGGCTGAAGGAGCTGTCGTTCGCGCTCGCCGGGATCGTCGCCGAGACCCGCGCGGCCCGCCCGGTCGAGGAGAGCACCCGCGTGGTGATCCGCCCGCAGGCGGTCGACGACGCCGGCTTCACCGTCGCCTTCGACGGCGAGCTGTACCGGGTGCGCGGGGAGAAGCCCGAGCGCTGGGTGCGGCAGACGGACTTCAGCAACGACGAGGCGGTGGGCTACCTCGCGGACCGGCTCAACCGGCTCGGCGTGGAGGACGAGCTGGTCAAGGCCGGTGCGAAGGCGGGCGACGGCGTGGCGATCGGCCCGGAGGACGACGCGGTCGTCTTCGACTGGGAGCCGTCGCTCGCGGCCGGCGCGGAGATGCTGGGGCGCCGCGGTGAGGACCACCGCTTCGACGCGCCGCGGCCCGCCGCCGCCCGCCGCCGGGACCGGCAGGCCGAACACGACGAGGCCGCGGAGGCGTACGACGAGTTCCACCCCTTCGGCGGTTGACGCGCACCGGCCCGTGCTGCCCCATGGTTGGGTGAACCCCGCCTTGCGAGACGGTTACCGGGGGTGAGACGATCCCCGTATCTCTTGTTGCCGCTAGGTAGGTCTCACGTGTCCCAGCACCATGCCCAGACCCGTACCACCGCCGTCATCCTCGCCGGGGGTACCGGGCAGCGGGTCGGCCTGTCGATTCCCAAGCAGCTGCTGAAGATCGCCGGCAAGGCGGTGATCGAGCACACGCTCGCCATCTTCGAGCAGTCGGACGCGATCGACGACGTCATCGTGCTGATGGCGCCGGGCTACGTCCCCGACGTGGAGAAGATCGTCGCCAAGGCCGGGCTGAAGAAGGTCAGCCGGGTGATCGAGGGCGGCGCGACGCGCAACGAGACCACCGAGCGCGCCATCGCCGCGCTGAGCGAGGGCCTCGCCCCGGGCGAGGACAGCAACGTGCTGTTCCACGACGCGGTGCGCCCGCTGATCTCCGAGCGGGTCATCGCCGACTGCGTGACCGCGCTGGAGCGGTACGAAGCGGTGGACGTGGCGATCCCCTCCGCGGACACCATCATCGTCACCCGCACCCACGGCGGCGACGGCGAGTTCATCACCGAGGTGCCCGACCGCTCCCGGCTGCGCCGCGGCCAGACCCCGCAGGCGTTCCGGCTGTCCACCATCCGCCGGGCGTACGAGGTGGCCGGCGGCGACCCGAACTTCCAGGCCACCGACGACTGCTCGGTCGTGCTGCGCTACCTGCCCGACGTGCCGATCTACGTCGTCCCCGGCGACGAGCACAACATGAAGGTGACCACCCCGGTGGACGTCTTCATCGCCGACAAGCTCTTCCAGCTCGCTTCCACCGCCGCCCCCGGCCAGTCCGACGAGGCCGCCTACCGCGAGCTGCTCGCCGGCAAGACCCTGGTGGTCTTCGGCGGCTCCTACGGCATCGGCGCCGACATCGCGGCGATGGCCGAGGGGTACGGCGCGAAGGTCTTCGCGCTCGGCCGCTCCACCACCGGCACCCACGTCGAGGACCCCGAGCACGTCGACGACGCGCTGTCGCGGGCGTACGCGGAGACCGGCCGGATCGACTACGTGGTGAACACCGCCGGGGTGCTGCGGATCGGCAAGCTCGCCGAGACCGACAACGCCACCATCGAGGAGGCGCTGCGGGTCAACTACCTCGCCCCGGTGCAGATCGCCCGGGCCGCGCACAAGTACCTCGCCGAGACCCGCGGCCAGCTGCTGCTCTACACCTCCAGCAGCTACACCCGGGGACGCGCCGAGTACAGCCTGTACTCCTCCACCAAGGCCGCCATGGTGAACCTCACCCAGGCGCTCGCCGACGAGTGGGCCGGCGACGGCATCCGCGTCAACTGCGTCAACCCCGAGCGGACCGCGACCCCGATGCGCACCAAGGCGTTCGGGCAGGAGCCGGCCGGCACCCTGCTCTCCTCGGAGGCGGTCGCCCGCACCTCGCTCGACGTGCTGCTGTCCACCCTCACCGGCCATGTGATCGACGTCCGCCAGCAGGACCCGATGCAGGGCCTGTCCGGTGCCTCCGGGATCGAACGTGCGCTGGCCCATGTCCTCGCCCAGGGGGAGGACGAGCAGTAGTCTTGCCAGGATCGGATCGACAGTCCTTGGGCCCGTGTGCTGCGGTGCGCCCAGGGACTTCGTCCGTTGATGAGGCCGACCAGGCCCCCGACCCCCGCCTTTTTCCCATTCGACGTCCCGTTCGACATCGCACTGGAGCAGTCACCCCGTGATCTCAAAAGCCATTCGCCTGGCGCGTGTGGCGTCCGGCGGCGAACTCGCCGCCGCGCTGCTCATGCTCCTCAGCTACCCGTGCCTGGTCGTCGCCGCGCTGCTGCCGAGCCTGTGGTTCTTCGTGGCCGCCGGCGTGGTCAGCTACGCGACCGACTGGTACCTGCACCGGCGCCGCTCGTACCTCATCAACCGGCTGAGCAAGGCCCGGGCCGGGCTGTCGCTGCGCTTCCTGCTGCGTGAGCTGACCCTGGTGCTGCTGATGGCGCAGCTCAACCTGGCCAACAGCCGGGCGTTCTCCGCGGCCATCGTCTGCTTCCTGGTCTTCTACGGCATGCAGGCCCCGCACTCGGCGCTGGTCACGCTGATCCGCAACCGCCGCAAGCTGCCGTTCGGTACCCGCAACATCGACCTGGGCGGGATGCGCATCACCAAGGCGCCGCCGACCGCGCTGACCTCGCGTGCCGCGGAGAAGATGCTGCACCTGGACCTGTTCGCGGCGGCCGGCTTCCTGATCTACGCCAAGGCCGGGCACATCGGGTACGTCTACGCCGGTGCCGTGCTGACGCTGGGCCTGGGCGTGCTGTACACGCTGGCGCTGGCGCCGTACCTCACCCGCCGCCGGCTGCCGGCGAAGACGGACGAGGCGCTGGCCTTCATGGACACCTGGCTGCGCTCCTACCGGCCGACCACGGTGCTGTACTTCTCCGGCTCCCCGGACTCCGCGTACCAGGTCAACATGTGGCTGGACACGATGGCGGACCTGCCGGGGGAGCGGCCGCTGGTGATCCTGCGCGAGCGGGCGATCCTGCTCCAGCTCGCCGACACCGCGGTGCCGGTGCTGTGCGTGCCGGGCGCGGTGCACCTGATGAACATGGACCTGTCCACGGTGCGGGTCGCGCTGTACCCGGCGAACGTCGGCAAGAACATCCACCTGCTGCGGGTGCCGAGCATGAAGCACGTCTTCGTCGGCCACGGCGACAGCGACAAGGTCGCCAGCATCAACCCGTTCAGCAAGGCGTACGACGAGGTGTGGACGGCCGGCAAGGCGGGCCGCGACCGGTATGCGCTGGCCGACGTCGGCGTGCGCGACGAGGACGTGGTGGAGGTGGGCCGGCCGCAGCTGGCCGGGATCACCGCCTGGGACGGCTCGGCCGCGGCCGGTATCCCCACCGTGCTGTACGCGCCGACCTGGGAGGGCTGGACCGACGAGCCCGGCAACACCTCGCTGATCCTGGCGGGCGCCAACATCATGCGCGGCCTGGTGTCGTCGGCGACCCCGGTGCGGGTGCTGTACAAGCCGCACCCCTTCACCGGCACCGTCAACCCGAAGGCGAAGCGCGCCCACGAGAAGGTGGTCGCGGTGCTGGCGAAGGCGAACGCCGAGCGCGCCGCCGACCCGGCGTGGGCGGCCCGGATCGCCGAGGGCAAGGCGGCGCAGGCCGCGGCCGGCGCCGAACTCGCCTCGATACAGAGCGAGTTGGACGCGCTGGTGGCCGAGTCGACGGCCGCGGACGGCGACATGGCGACCATGTCCCGCGACTCCATCGCCGACCCGCAGCTGGCCGCGCGCCTCGCGGAGCTGCGCGGCCGCTGGAACGCCGCGTACTGGCAGTCGCTGAGCGCCTGGGAGCACCAGGTCGTCACCGGCCCGATGCCTCACCTGTACGAGTGCTTCAACGAGTCCGACGCGATGGTCTCGGACATCTCCAGCGTGGTGTCGGACTTCGTGGCGACCGGCAAGCCGTACGCCATCACCGACTCCGCCGGGCTGGGCGAGGAGGAGTTCAAGCGGCAGAACACCGCCGCCCGTGCCGCCCTCGTGCTGGACAACTCCGCGGCCCGGGTCGGCGAGCTGGTCACGGCCGTGGTCAGCCCGGAGCAGGACCCGCTGGCCGGGGCGCGCAAGGAGATCAAGCAGTACCTGCTCGGCCCGGACCACCCGACCTCGATCGAGCGGTTCTCGCAGGCCGTGCGCGACCTGGCGCACCGGGCCGACGTGCGCCTGGCGCAGCAGGCCGCGCTGGGCCAGACGGATGACGCCGATCTGTTCGGCGGTCCGGCCGCGCAGGCCACGACCTAGGACCTGGCGGACATCCGGCAGCGTCGGACGCTGCCTGACACCCGTGCCGGCTCCCGGCCCGGCACGGGTGTACGGGAACTGAACGCGCCATGGCGGTCCGGGTATGCTCGCAGCCGGGGGCGCGGGTCGCGACCCGCAGTGACCGCCTCCGACTCCGTCTGCATGGGACACCTAACGTGAAAGCACTTGTGCTCTCCGGCGGGGCGGGCACCCGCCTCCGACCGATCACTCACACCTCCGCCAAGCAGCTGGTACCGGTCGCCAACAAGCCGGTGCTGTTCTACGGCCTCGAGGCCATCGCCGAGGCCGGCATCACCGAGGTGGGCATCATCGTCGGCGACACCGCCGAGGAGATCAGGGAAGCGGTCGGCGACGGCTCCGCCCTCGGTATCGATGTCACGTACATCCCGCAGGAGGCGCCGCTCGGGCTGGCGCACGCGGTGCTGATCGCACGGGAGTTCCTCGGCGACGACGACTTCGTGATGTACCTCGGCGACAACTTCATCGTCGGCGGGATCTCCGGCCTGGTCGAGGAGTTCCGCGCGGAGCGGCCCGACGCGCAGATCCTGCTCACCAGGGTGCCGAACCCGACCTCCTTCGGTGTCGCCGAACTCGACGCGCAGGGGCGGGTGAAGAACCTGGAGGAGAAGCCGAAGCAGCCCAAGAGCGACCTGGCGCTGGTCGGCGTCTACCTGTTCACCCCCGCCGTCCACGAGGCGGTGCGCGCGATCAAGCCGTCCTGGCGCGGCGAGCTGGAGATCACCCACGCCATCCAGTGGCTGATCGACGACCAGCGCGACGTGCGCTCCACCACCATCTCCGGCTACTGGAAGGACACCGGCAACGTCACCGACATGCTGGAGGTCAACCGGTCGGTGCTGGACACCCTCGAGCCGGAGGTGCTCGGCGAGGTCGACGACCAGAGCGAGATCATCGGCCGGGTCCGGATCGAGGCCGGGGCGAAGGTGTCCGGCAGCCGTATCGTCGGCCCGGTCGTCATCGGCCCCGGCACGGTCGTCAACGACGCCTACGTCGGCCCGTACACCTCCGTGTCGGAGAACTGCCGGATCGAGGACAGCGAGATCGAGTACTCGATACTGCTGCGCGACTCCTCGCTGACCGGCGTCCGCCGCATCGAGGCGTCGCTGATCGGGCGCAACGTCGAAGTCACCCCGGCCCCCCGCAACCCTGCCGCGCACCGCCTGGTGCTCGGCGATCACAGCAAGGTGCAGATCTCCTCATGACCGACCGCATACTGGTGACCGGCGGGGCCGGCTTCATCGGCTCCCACTACGTCCGTACGCTGCTCGGCCCCACCGGCCCCGGCGACGTGGCGATCACCGTCCTGGACAAGCTGACCTACGCCGGCAACCCCGCGAACCTCGACGAGGTCCGCGACCACCCCGGCTTCCGCTTCGTGCAGGGCGACATCTGCGACGCCGGGCTGGTGGACAAGCTGATGGCGGAGCACGACCAGGTGGTGCACTTCGCCGCCGAGTCGCACGTCGACCGCTCGATCCTGGGCGCCACCGAGTTCATCACCACCAACGTGGCAGGCACCCAGACGCTGCTGGACGGCGCGCTCCGCAACGACGTGCGGACCTTTGTGCACATCTCCACCGACGAGGTGTACGGCTCGATCTCCGAGGGCTCCTGGCCCGAGACCGACCCGCTCCAGCCGAACTCGCCGTACTCCGCGGCCAAGGCGTCCAGCGACCTGATCGCGCTCGCCTACCACCGCACCCACGGCCTGGACGTGCGGGTGACCCGCTGCTCCAACAACTACGGGCACCACCACTTCCCGGAGAAGGTCATCCCGCTGTTCATCACCAACCTGCTGGACGGCGGCACGGTGCCGCTGTACGGCGACGGCGGCAACGTCCGGGACTGGCTGCACATCGACGACCACGTGCAGGGCATCGACCTGGTACGGAACCTCGGCCGCCCGGGAGAGGTCTACAACATCGGAGGCGGCACCGAGCTGTCCAACAAGGAGCTGACCGGCCTGCTGCTCGAAGCGTGCGGCGCCGGCTGGGACAGCGTGGAGTACGTCGAGGACCGCAAGGGCCACGACCGCCGCTACTCGGTGGACTGCACCAAGATCCGTACCGAGCTGGGCTACGAGCCGCGGAAGGACTTCGCGACCGGCCTGGCCGAGACCGTCGCCTGGTACCGGGAGAACCGGGCCTGGTGGGAGCCGCTGAAGGAGCGCGCCAAACTGTGAAACCGCCGAACGCGACGTGGCTGGTGACCGGAGCCGCCGGAATGCTGGGCCAGGACCTGCTGGTCCGGCTGCGGACCGAGCCGGGGGCCGCGGTGGTGGCCCTGGGCAGCACCGCCCTGGACATCACCGACCCCGAGGCGGTCGCCGCCGCGATCGCCGAGCACCAGCCGGTCCTCGTCGTCAACTGCGCGGCCTGGACCGGGGTCGACGACGCGGAGACCCGCGAGGCGGAGGCCGCGGCCATCAACGCCGACGGCCCCCGCCACCTCGCGCAGGCGTGCGCCAAGGCCGGGGCGAAGCTGCTGCACGTCTCCACCGACTACGTCTTCGCCGGTGACGCGGACCGCCCGTACGCCGAGGACGCCCCCACCGGCCCGCGCGGCGCCTACGGGCGCACCAAGCTGGCCGGTGAGCGGGCGGTGCTCGACACCCTGCCCGAGGACGGCTACGTGGTCCGCACCGCGTGGCTGTACGGCGCGGCGCGCGGCAACTTCGTGCGCACGATGATCCGGCTGGAGGGCGTCAAGGACACCCTCGACGTAGTGGACGACCAACGCGGCCAGCCCACCTGGACCGCGGACCTCGCCGACCACCTGGTCCGGCTGGGCACGGCGGCGCTCGCCGGGGACGCGCCGGCCGGCGTCTACCACGGCACCAGCTCGGGTGAGACGACCTGGTTCGGCTTCACCCGGGAGATTTTCCGGCTGCTGGGCGCGGACCCCGAGCGGGTCCACCCCACCACCAGCGAGGCGTTCGCGCGGCCCGCGCCGCGCCCGGCGTACAGCGTGCTCGGGCACGACCGCTGGCAGGCGGCCGGCATCGAGCCGATCCGGGACTGGCGCGCGGCGCTGGCCGAGGCGTTCCCCGCCCTGGTGGCAGCCGAACGTGGCTGAGGCCCCGGCCGGCCGGGCCGGCGGGCGGGCCCGGCGGTGGGGGCGGCGGGCCCTGGAGGTGCTGCCACCGGGCACCGCGCTGGTCGGCGCGGGCACCGCGGTGCTGGGCCTGGCCAGTTACATCCAGCTCGCCGCCGCCGGCCGGACCCTGCCGTCCGACCGGATGGCGGGGGTGTCGGTGCTGTGGACCCTGGTCTTCTCGGTCGGGCTCGGGCTGTTCTTCCCGATCGAGCAGGAGATGACCCGGCTGGTCGCGGCCCGGGTGGTGGCGGGGCAGGGCACCGGCCCGGTGCTGCGCCGCGGACTGGCCACCTCGCTGGGGCTGCTGGCCGCGGTGTGCGTGCCGGTGGCGGCCCTCGCCCACCCGGTCGCGAACCGGCTCTTCGACGGCAACCTGTCCCTGGTCGGCGCGCTGTGCGCGGCGTTCGGGGCGCTGTCGGTGGCGTACGTGACCCGCGGCATGCTCGCCGGCACCGGCCGGTTCACCGCGTACGGCGCGCAGTTGGCGCTGGACGGGGTGCTGCGGGTGGTGTTCTCGGTGGTGCTGGCGGCGGCCGGCACGCACTCGCCGCTGCTGTTCGCCGCGGTGCTGACGGTGCCGACGCTGCTGTCGGTGGTGGCGACCCTGCCGTGGGTGCGGCGCGCGGCGCGGTACGGCGCGAAGGACGCGGCGGGCCTGCGGGTCGCGGCGGCCGAGGCGGGACCGGGCGCCGGGCGCCCGGGCCAGGAGCCCGCGCCCACCGCCACGGGTGAGGGCGCGGCGAAGGCGGCGCCGGGCGGGTCGACGGCGCTGCGGCTGTCGCCGCCGATGCCGTGGCGGGCCCTGTGGTCCGGGCTGCTCGCGCTGATCCCCTCCACGCTGCTGGCCCAGCTGCTCGTCAACATCTCGGTGATCAGCGTCAAGCTGCTGGCGCCGGACGACACCGCGTTCATCACCGCGCTGCTGTCCGCGGTGGTGCTGGCCCGGGTGCCGCTGTTCGTCTTCGGCTCGCTCCAGGCGTCGCTGCTGCGCGGGCTGTCCGAGGCCGTCGCGGCCGGCGACCGGGCCGCGTACCGCCAACTGCTGCTGCGTACCGCGGCGTTCACCGGGCTGCTGGGCGGCACCGGCGGGGTGGTGGCGGTGGCGCTGGGGCCGTGGCTGGTGCCGCGGCTGTTCGGGTCGCCCGACCTGCTCGGCTGGACGGACTTCGCCTGGCTGTCGGCCGGCACGCTCTGCTACATGCTCGCGTCGGTGCTCGGCCAGGCGTTGCAGACCACCGGGGGCCATGGACGGCAGCTGCTGTCGTGGGCGATCGGCACCGCCGCGCTGCTCGGAGTGACGTTCAGTCCGTTGCCGATCCGTGACCGGGTCGAGATCGCCTATGCCGTCGGGGCGGCCATCACCGCGATCCTGCTCTCCATCCGGGTGACTTATGCCATCCGGAAGCAACCTTCGCGTCACTTCGACCGTCAAGCTGGGTGGACGGATGCCATACAGGGGGCCAACTTCCCGGAACCCGCGGAGCATCCGCAATCGGTTGAATAGTTGACGAAAGGTGCGCTCCTATGGCGATCTCCAGCGCGCCGCGCCTTGCCGACAAGCGCACCTTCGGTGACGTCTGGCTGATCATCCCGGTCTACAACGAAGCACCGGTCGTGGCCGGCGTGGTGGCCGAGGCGCTGCGGACCTTCCCCAACGTCGTCTGCGTCGACGACGGCAGCGCCGACGGCTCCCCGGCCGAGATCGTCGGCAGCGGCGCCCACCTCGTCCAACACCCCGTCAACCTCGGCCAGGGCGCGGCGATCCAGACCGGGCTGCACTACGCGCTGTCCCAGCCGGGCGCCGAACGGTTCGTCACCTTCGACGCCGACGGCCAGCACCGCGTCGAGGACGTCATCACCATGCTGGCCGTCGCCCGGGCCCGCGCCGCCGACGTGGTGCTCGGCTCGCGCTTCCTGCGGCCCGGCGGCGAACGGGTCGAAGTGCCCTGGACCAAGCGCCTGGTGCTGCGCACCGCGGCCGCGGTCAGCCCCACCGCCCGCCGGCTGAAGCTCTCCGACGCGCACAACGGGCTGCGGCTGTTCAACCGGTCCGCCGCCGCCCAGGTGCACATCACCATGAACGGCATGGCGCACGCCTCGGAGATCACCGGCTTCCTCGCCCGCTCCGACCTCCATGTGGTCGAGTCCCCGGTGTCGATCCGCTACACCGACTACTCACGGGCCAAGGGGCAGTCGCTGCTCAACGGCGTCAACATCCTCTTCGACCTGTCCCTGAACCGCGAGAAGGGCTGAGGCCGGTGCTCATCCAGTTCGTGCTGCTGTCCGCGGTGGTCGTGCTGCTCGCGGTGTTCATGCGCAGTTGGAACACCACCAGGACCCGGGCGTGGAAGCGGATCGCCTTCCTCGCCTTCTGCTTCGTCAACGCGTACGCGGTGCTGCGGCCCGGCGACACCACGAAGGCTGCCCACCTGCTCGGCGTCGGCCGCGGCACCGACCTGGTGCTGTACCTGCTGGTGGTCGGCGTGACCGCGCTGGCGCTCAACACCTACCTGCGGTTCCGCGCCATGGAGCGCCGGCTGACCGAACTCGCCCGTGACGCCGCCCTGCGCACGGCCCACCGCCCCGAGCCCGGGCGGCCGCTGGCCGCCATGGAAGGCGAACGCTCCCAGTGACCGACACGCTCGACATCATGCTGCCCTACTACGGCGACCCCGCGCTGATGCGCGACGCCGTCCGCAGCGTCCTCGGCCAGACCGACCCGGACTGGCGGCTGACCGTCGTCGACGACGACACACGGCCCGGCGTACCGGAGTGGTTCGCCGGCCTGGACGACCCCCGGGTGCGCTACTTCCGCAACGCGCGCAACCTCGGCGTCACCGGCAACTTCCGCCGCTGTGTGGAGCTGGCCGACTACCCGTACACCGTGCTGATGGGCTGCGACGACCTGATGCGCCCCGGCTACGTCGCCACCGTGAAGGCGGCCCGTGCCGCGATGCCGGGCGCCGCGATGTACCAGCCGGCGGTGCGGGTCATCGACGGCGCCGGGCGGCCGGTGAACACCCTGGTCGACACCGCCAAGCGGCGGCTGTACTCCGCTGCGCCCGACCGGCGCGCCCAACTCGGCGGCGAGCGGCTCGCGGTCAGCCTGCTGCGCGGCAACTGGCTGTACTTCCCGGCCATGTGCTGGCGCTCCGACCTGCTCAAGGAGGTCGGCTTCCGCGCCGACCTGACGGTGGTGCAGGACCTGGCGCTGGTGATGGAACTGCTGCTGCGCGGCGAGCAGTTGGTGACCGATCCGGCGGTCTGCTTCGACTACCGGCGGCACCTGGCCAGCGAGTCGTCCGCGCAGGCGGTCAGCGGCTCCCGGTTCGCCGAGACCCGCCGGCTGCTGCTGGAGCTGGCCGCCGACTTCGACGCGCTGGGCTGGGACCGCGCCGCGCGCACCGCCCGCCGCCACCTGTCCACCCGGCTGCACGCGCTGCTGATGGTGCCGGGCGCGCTGCGCGGCCGGCGGCTGGCCGCGGCGCGGGAGCTGACCGGGCACGCCTTCGCCCGTTCGCCCCGCCCGGCGTCGGCGTCGGCGTCGTCGTCGGCGGCGGCCCGGTGAGCGGCTCCGGTCCGGCCGGGGGCTGGCGGGCCGGCGCCCAGGTGAACACCTCCGCGCAGCCGCGGACCGACAGCGCCGGGACCCGCGCCCCGGGGGAGGAGCCCGGCGGGAGCGGCGTGCCCCCGGGTGCCTCCGCGGTGGGGCCGCGCGGCGGGTACGGGAGGCGGCGCTGGTCGCCCGCCCGGGTCCCCGTCCGCCTGCGGCTGCCGCTCGCGGTCTACGCCGCCTGCCAGGTGCTGCTGTTCGGCTGGTGGGCCGCCTTCTACCCCGGCCGGATCAGCGGGGACAGCCTCACCTACATCTACGAGGTCACCACCTCCCACTGGCGCTCGGACCACTCGGTCGCCTACGACAGCCTGCTGTGGCTGTCGCTCCGGCTCACCGGCGGCATCGCGGCCCTGACCTTCGTGCAGACCGTCGCCATGGCCGCCGCGCTGGCGTACGTGTGCGTGGCGCTGCGGGACCTCGGGGTGCGCGGGCGGTGGAGCGCGATCGCCGCGGCGGTCGTCGCCGCGGCCCCCATGACCGGCTCCTTCACGGTGTTCGTGTGGAAGGACGTCGCCTACACGATCGCGACCCTGGTCGCCTTCGGCGCCGTGGTCCAGCTCACCGCCCGGCGGCTGCGCCGCGAACAGGCCGTCCGCGACCGCTCCTTCCGCCGCCAGGTGCTGACACTCGCCCTGGGCTGCCTGGGCATCGGCCTGTTCCGCAACAACGGCTTCCCGGTGATCATCGCCGCCGGGGTGCTGCTGGTGCTGCTGCTGCCGGGCATGCGCCGCAAGATCGCCCTGGCGACCGCGGTGCCGCTGGTCATCACGCTGGCGATGAACAACCTGGTCTACCCGGCGCTCGGCGTCCAGAAGCCGCGCCCGGACGAGGTGTACGCCTTCAACTACGCCGACATCGGCGTGGCCTACGCCAAGCGCCCCGACGTCTTCACCGCCTCCGACCTGCGGCTGATGCGCAGTGTCGCGCCGCTGTCGCACTGGCGCGGCCCGGGCGGCGACTGCCATGTGGCGGACCTGATCATGCACAAGCCGATGGACCGGATCAAGGCGGGCAAGGAGAACGGGCAGCTGCTCGCCCTGTGGGGGCGCATCCTCGAACACCACCCGCAGCTGATCGTCGGCGCCCGGCTGTGCCGCGCCGACATCGCGTGGGCGTTCACCGGCCACACCGGCCTGTACGCCGCCTCCAACCGCCACGTGCTGCACTCGTGGTCGGCGTTCGGCCTGTCCTCGGTGCGGGAGCTGCCGTACCACTCGTCGCTGCACGACGCCCCGCTGTCGTACAAGCTCGACCACCTCGCCACCCGGGCCTACCAGTGGACGCAGGCGCCGCACCGGACCCCGCTGCTGTGGCGCGGGGTGAACTGGACCTACCTCGGCTACCTGCTGGTCGCGGTGGCCGCGCTGCGCCGCCGCAGATACGAGCTGCTGGCGCTGGCGGTGCTGCCGCTCGGCCTCCAGGCCACGGTGCTCGCGGCCAACCCGTCGCCGCTGTGGCGCTACATGTGCGCGGCGCTGTTCGTGGGCATCCTCACGGTGCCGGTCGTCACGCTGGCCGGCTCCCGGCGGCTGCCGTGGGAGCGGGCCGGGCGGGAGCCGGCCCCGCCGCCCGCCGCGGACGGGCCGCCCACCGGGGACGGCCCGGCCGCGGTGTAGGCGGCGGGGCGCCGGGAGGCGCCGGTCAGCTCACCGACTCGATCTGGCGGCGGAGCGCGCCGAACGACGAGCGGCCCCGCCGGATGTTGCGGGCCCGGACCAGCGACGGCCAGAAGGGGGCCCGCAGCAGCGTCTCGGGGTTGACCGCGTTCTTGCGGAGCAGCAGCTCCTCCGGGATGTCCTGCGGGTCCTCGGTGGCGTACTCCGCGATGATCTTGTCGTAGTTGTCGCGCAGCACCGTGTTCGTCGGGTCGGCGCCGAAGACGGCGGTCACCCCGGTCTTCACGGTGTCCACGTCGACGACCGTCAGGTCGGGGCGGTAGCGGCGCAGCACCTGGGCGACCTTGAAGACGTCGCCGGCCCAGTCCTTGGTGTGCCGGTCCCGGGCGGCCTCGTCCACGTTGCGCGGCAGCATGTCGTCGAAGACGATCACGCTCGACCAGCGGGAGTGCTTCTCGACGTTCATGAAGTCGCGCAGCGCGTACTCGAAGATGTGCATGCCGTCGATGAACGACAGCTCCAGCACGGGGTCGCCGACCAGCGCCAGCGGGTCGCGGCGGCCCAGCGCCCGGAACGGGTTGCGTCCCGGGCGCAGGTGCAGCAGGGGGTCCTTGCGGCTGAAGAAGGCGTCACTGGTGGCCCGCACCAGGTGGACGTCGCAGCTGATCGACTGGGTGAGCTTGAACGCCGGGTCGATCGCGACGGACGGTACCCGCGACAGCGCGAGGCTCTTCCCGTCGTTGACGCCGATCTCCAGATAGTTGCGCGGCTTGTAGACCTTGTGCAGCCTGCGCAGGAACTCATGACGGTGCACTGGTACAACCCCTCGATGCGTTTCGCATGGTTCGGTGGGAGTGATGGGGCGACGCTAGCGTGTGCTCCGCCGTATCGACATCGTTCAGGAGAACTTTGTCGAATCATCAGACCCTTGGAGGGTTTCAGGCGCCGGCGGAGCTTCCCGGGCCGCCCGACCGCAGCTCGGCGGCGAAGGCGAGGCAGTCGTCGTACGACGGCAGCAGGCCCTGCGCGCGCGCCTCGGCGAGGGTGGGCGCCTGCGCGTCCTTCTCCGACAGCAGCGGCTCGACGTCCGCCGGCCAGGCGATGCCCAGCTCCGGGTCGAGCGGGTTGATGCCGTGCTCGCGCCCGGGGGCGTAGCCCGCCGAGCACAGGTAGACCACCGTCGCGTCGTCGGTGAGGGCCATGAAGGCGTGTCCCAGGCCCTCGGAGAGGTAGACCGCGTGGTGCAGGTCGTCGTCCAGCCGTACGGCCTCCCACCGGCCGAAAGTCGGCGATCCGACCCGGATGTCCACGATCACGTCGAGCACCGCGCCGCGCACGCACTTGACGTACTTCGCCTGGCTCGGCGGCACGTCCGCGAAGTGCACCCCGCGCAGCGTGCCGCGGCTGGACACCGAGCAGTTGGCCTGCGCCAGGTCCAGCCGGTGCCCGAGGGACTCCTCGAAGTCCCCGGCGCGGAACCACTCGTGGAAGCTCCCGCGGCTGTCCGGGAAGATCTTCGGTTCGTGCACGAAGGCACCGGCGATGTCGAGTTGCCGCATGCGGATCACGTCCTTGGGGGTTTCAGCGGGTGGGTCGCAGGGAGGTGCGGACAGGGGAGGGGGAGCCGTCGACGGGCCGGGGAACCGGCCGCGGAACGGGCGCGGAACGGGGCGCCGGAAATCACCCGTGCGGAGGACGGGGCCCCGCCGACAGCGCGGGACCCCGTACGAGTGACAGCGCCGGTACTGCTAGGCGCCGAAGCGCGCGGCCATCCGGCGCAGTTTCCGGCGGGAGCCGGGCGCCAGGCGCCGCATCACGGGGCCGCCGATCCGCTTGAGCATGCTGCGCTTGGCGGTGCGCCGCCGCTGCGCCTGGGCCTCGCGCGCGGTGGCCGGGTCGACCGTGTCCAGGCCCTCCACCGGGTGCAGCCGGCCCCGGTCGTCGATCCGGACCTTTCCGATCTTCAGCTCGGGCCCGGACGTCGCGCCGTCCAGCCGCGCCGACAGCTCCCAGGTGCCCGGGCGCAGCCCGGTGAACGGCGCGGCGCTCTCCTTCAGGTCGGCCGGGCGCAGGTGCACCCGCCCGCCGACCGGCTCCAGCACGGCGGGCAGCCCGGCGAAGGCGGCGTCCGGGCCGGTGCCGCGCAGCACCAGCCAGGCGCGGGAGGCGGCGGTGCCCGGGTGCGAGACCGCGGCCAGCTCCAGCTCCAGCCGGTCGCCCGGCATCCGCAGCACCTCGCGCTTGGCGAGCGCGTCGCCGAGCTTCTTGCCGCGCCGCGCCACGTCCAGCGTCAGGTTGCCGTGCGGGTCGGTGAAGTACGGCACGGTGAGCTGCGCCGGCTCGCCGAGCAGCGCGGGCAGGCACGCCTCGTCCACGCCCGGCGCCCGGTCCGCGCCGAGCCGGGCCTTGCGGACCAGGCCGAGGCCGCGCACCGGCACCCACACGTCCCACATGCCGCGGGCCAGCGCGTCACGGCCCTTGACCGCCTTGGGGTCGAGGTAGCCGGTGCCGCGCATGACCACCTCGCACAGGGTGCCCTCCGGGCCCCCGGCGACGGTCGGCAGCTCCTCCACGGCGGTCTCGAACTCCGCCGGGCAGGGCCACTCCACCGCGGTCTCCCGGTCGCGGAGGCTGATCTCGGCGCGGTAGCCGTCGATCTCGCCGGTGACGTCGACCAGCTCACCGTCGTCGAGCAGGTCGCGGTGGAAGTCGGGGTGCAGGTAGTAGCGGTCGCCGCGGCGCAGCAGCGCCAGCGGCTTCTTCTCGTCGCCCCACACCAGGCGCGCGGTGACGGTGATGGCGATCCGCCCGTCGACCCAGCGGAAGTCCTCCAGCCGGGCCACGCCCTTGACCGACGCCGCCCGGCGGGCGACCTCGACCAGCTGCTCGCGCCGCTCGTTGCGCAGCAGGGTGGAGCGCACCCGCAGGATCGCGCCGAGCCCGTCGTGCACCCCGTCGTTGACGAAGTCGCGGGCCACGTCGTTGACCGCGTCGATCATCTCGTCGCGGTACTCGGGGCTGTACTTCAGGACGGACGGCTCGCTGAGCCGGCCGAGCATCTCGACCCGGTAGAACCGCCGCAGCAGCTCGTCGCGGAACGCGCCGGGCTCGGTGTTGGCGACGACGACGTCCAGCACCTCGCGCAGGTTGCCGTAGTAGCCGGTCGGGATGATCTTCGCCGAGCCGGCGTTCTTGCCGTCGTCGCGCCTGGAGTAGTGGTAGCAGGTGTAGTCGCCGAGGATGGAGACGACCTTCGCGGGGAAGTACGCCTCCATCATGTACAGCTGGTCCTCCAGCCGCCGCTTGCCCTCGGGGTAGGCGATCTTGTTGTCCCGCAGGAACTGGGTGCGGAACATCTTGTGCGGGGTGAGGCTGTCCACGAGGGGCGCGTCGTGGATGGTGCACTTCTCCCGGGTGACCCGGAAGACGCCGTGCGGGACGCCGCGGAAGTTGCTGGCGACCTTGCCGAAGACGATGTCCGAGCCGTTGCGGTGGCCCAGGTCGTACAGCCGGCGCAGCGCGTCGGGCGTCATGTAGTCGTCCTGGTCGACGAAGTGCACGTACTCGCCGCGCGCCTGCTCGACACCGATGTTGCGGGGCTTGCCCGGCCATCCCGAGTTCGGGATGTGGATGACCCGCACCTGGGAGTGCTCCGCTGCGAGCTTGTCCAGTCTCGCGGGGGTGTCGTCGGTCGAGCCGTCGTTGACGAACAGCAGCTCCAGTTCGTCCGCCGGCAGCGTCTGCCCCAGCAGTGACGCAATGCACGGCTCGATGTACTTCCCGGGGTTGTAGACCGGGACGATGACGCTGACCTTGACCGACATCCTTGTTTCCGCCTCGCCTTTCGCAGCGCTGGTTCGGGCCGCTGGTATGTCCGCTGAATCCTACGGCGCCATGAAAAGGGCGCCGCGCCGAGCGCGGCCGTACATCAGGTGTACACCGGCAGTACACCGCACTCTGCGGTCAGACTGATGAGCGGGCGAAAGGATGTACGCCGGCCGCGGATTGTGACGATCGTCACGTCGTTGGAAGCTGCCGGCAGGGGTTGTCCCGGTCGCGGGGGCCGTACGGGACAAGGGCGCCGACACCGGTTCGTACGGTGTCGGCGCCCTTGTGATGCGCCGGTGGATCTCAGGCCGACCTCAGGCCGGCTTCGGCCGGCTTCAGGCAGGCGTCATACGGTCGTCAGGTCAGGTCGGCGTACTGGCTCCAGCCGGCGCCGCCGATCGAGACCCGCGCCTTGAAGGTGCCGGTGCCGGTGCCCGCGTAGAAGTACAGCCCCTTCGAGCTGCGGGCGAGCAGGTCGGCGATGCCGTCGCCGTTGAGGTCGCCGGGCGCGATGAGCTTGTTGTACTGGCTCCAGCCGGCGCCGCCGATCTGCTTCTTCGCGCCGAACGGGGCGCTCGCCTTGCCGGTCCCGGCGTACAGGAACAGCCCCGCCGAGGAGCGGGCGACGATGTCCGCCTTGCCGTCGCCGGTGAGGTCGCCCGCGCCGACGATCTGGTTGTACTGGCTCCAACCCGAGCCGCCGACCTGCACGCGGCCCTTCATCGACAGGCCGTTGCCGTCGCCGGCGTAGAAGTACAGCGCCGAGGAGGTGCGGGCGATCAGGTCGCCCTTCCCGTCACCGTTGAGGTCGCCGGGGCCGACCACCAGGTTGTACGACTTCGAGCCGCCCGCGAGCATGTCGTCGTTCGCGGCGTAGTCCGCCAGGTTGTACAGGTGGCCGTCGTACAGGCCCTTGCCGATCAGGTCGGACTCGCCGTCGCCGGTCAGCGCGGAGACGTGGTAGAGCCGGATCGCGCTGCGGTCGAAGCCGGAGCCCACGTCGTACTTGGCGGTGAGCTTCCCGGTGCCGGTCGCGGCGTAGTAGTAGAGCGTCCCGCCGGGGGTGTTGGCGAAGATGCCGTCCTTGCCGAACGCCGGGGCGGCGCCGCCGCCCGCGAACAGCTGGACGTTGCCCCAGTCGGTGCCGGCCTTGCCGCGGGTCGGGTTGATCGTGCCGTTGCCGTTGCCCTCGTAGAAGTAGAGGGTGCCGTCGTAGGACCGGGCGATGAGGTCCTCGGTGCCGTTGCCGTCGTAGTCACCGCCGCCGACGATCTGGTTGTACTGGTTCCAGCCGGTGCCGCCGATCTGGTACTTCGCGGAGAACGACGGGGTCGCGGTGCCGCTGCCGGTGTACAGCCACAGGCCGGCGGAGTTGCGGGCCACCACGTCGCCGATGCCGTCGCCGTTGAAGTCGCCGACGCCGACCAGCTGGTTGAACTGGCTCCAGCCCGCGCCGCCGATCTGCACGGCGGAGCCGTACGGCGCGCTCGCCTTGCCGGTGCCGGCGAAGAAGTACAGCCCGGTGGTGCTGCGCGCCAGCAGGTCGGGCCTGCCGTCGCCGTTGAGGTCGCCGGGGCTGAAGATCTTGTTGTACTTCTGCCAGCCGGTGCTGACGGTGGTGTAGCCGGCGAGCGCGTTGTCGCCGAGCGGGGAGGAGCCGCTGTGCACCTGGAGCGAGCCGGTGGCGGTGACCGTCAGCAGGTCGGGCCTGCCGTCGCCGGTGATGTCGCCGGGCAGCACCAGGTCCTTCAGCTGCGCGCTGTCGATGGCCGTGTAGTAGCCCTGGTTGCCCAGGTCGAGGGTGACCTCGCCGTCGTCGAACTTGTAGACGAGGTCGTCCGCGCCGTCGCCGTCGAAGTCCGAGCTGTGGACCAGCCCGGTGGCGGTCTGCGGGGTGGTGGTCCGCGGGGTGGCGGTCTTGCCGCCGACCTTCTTCGAGCGGCCGGGCACGCTGAGGTGCGGCCGCTCGGCGGTGACCGACGGCTTCTTGACCGGGCCGGGCACCTGGGAGCCGGCCGCGGCCGCGGTGCCGCTCAGCGCGCCGGTGACCAGCAGGCCGGCGCAGCCGAGCACCGCGCAGGCGGCCGTGCGGCGGCCTGTGCGGCGAAAGGAGTTGGACACGTGTGTGTTCCTTCGTCGAGGAGATCGAGGAGTGCGATGCGGAGCGCCACAGCGCCGGGCCACGTGTCGTGGGCATCATCGCGTCACTCGCGGATCGCCCCGACCGCCGAAGTCCCCCCCGGGCGCTCCGAGTTCCTGTCCTACGCGCCAATGTGGGGGAAGCGCAAGGCTTTTCTGTGAATCCGGTGAAGATCGGCTGTATCCGAGGTGGCCGCCGGGCGGCCCCGAGCTGTCCCACCGGGTCGGCCGCCGCCCGCTGTTAGGGTGGGACGATGTGGTTGATCACCGGCGGAGCCGGATACATCGGGTCCCACGTCGTCCGGGAACTGACCGCCGCCGGCGAGGGTGTCGTGGTCCTGGACGACCTCAGCGGCGGCGACCCGGCCAGGCTGCCCGCGGACGTCCCGCTGGAGCGCGGCTCGGTGCTCGACCCCGAGGTGCTGGCGCGGGTGCTGCGCGAGTACGCCGTCGACGGCATCGTGCACATCGCCGCCAAGAAGCAGGTCGGCGAGTCCGTCGCCCGCCCGCTGTACTACTACCGGGAGAACGTCGAGGGCCTGCGCACCGTCCTCGACGCGGCCGCCGGCGCCGGGGTGCGCCGCTTCGTCTTCTCCTCCTCCGCGGCCGTCTACGGCCCGACCGACGCCGACCTGGTCACCGAGCAGACGCCCTGCGCCCCGATGAGCCCCTACGGCGAGACCAAACTCGCCGGGGAGTGGCTGGTCGCCGCCGCCGGGCGGGCGCACGGCATCGCCACCGCGTCGCTGCGCTACTTCAACGTCGCCGGCGCGGCCGCCCCGGAACTCGCCGACACCGGCGTGTCCAACCTGGTCCCGATGGTCTTCCAGCGGCTCGCCGCGAAGCAGCCGCCGCTGGTCTTCGGCGACGACTACCCGACGCCCGACGGCACCTGCGTACGCGACTACGTCCACGTCCGCGACATCGCCTCCGCGCACCTGGCCGCCGCCCGCCGGCTGGCCGCCGACCCCGACGCGGCGCTGGTGCTCAACATCGGCACCGGCACCGGCGTCTCGGTGGCCGAGATGGTTGCGGTGATCGGCGAGGTGACCGGCCACACTGATCTCACGCCCGAGGTCGGCCCGCGCCGCCCGGGCGACCCGGCCCGCGTCGTCGCCTCGGCCGAGGCGATCACCCGCGAGCTGGGCTGGCACGCGCGGTACGACGTCCGGGAGATGGTGGGTTCGGCATGGGCGGGCTGGCAGGCGCACCACCCGGGGTGAGCGGCGGCGGGCGCACGGCGGGCGGAACAGCGGACAGAGGGACGACGCAGGTGGCAGCGGCGGCACGGCAGGACGTGGTGGAGGCCCGCAGGGTCGTGGTGAAGGTCGGCTCCTCGTCGCTGACCACGGCCGCCGGCGGGCTGGACGCGGACCGGGTGGACGCCCTCGTCGACGTCCTGGCCAAGACCCGCGAGGACCGCGAGGTGGTGCTCGTCTCCTCCGGCGCCATCGCCGCCGGGCTCGCCCCGCTCGGCCTGGACCGGCGCCCCCGCGACCTGGCCCGCCAGCAGGCCGCCGCCAGCGTCGGCCAGGGCCTGCTGGTCGCCCGCTACACCGCCTCCTTCGCCCGCTACGGCGTCCGCGTCGGCCAGGTGCTGCTCACCTCCGACGACGTCAGCCGCCGCACCCACTACCGCAACGCCTACCGCACCCTCGACCAGCTGCTCGCCATGGGCGCCCTGCCGATCGTCAACGAGAACGACACGGTGGCCACCGACGAGATCCGCTTCGGCGACAACGACCGGCTCGCCGCCCTCGTCGCCCACCTGGTCCGCGCCGACCTGCTGGTGCTGCTCTCCGACGTCGACGGCCTCTACGACGGCGACCCGCGCACCCCCGGCACCAGCCTGGTCGGCGAGGTCACCGGCCCCGCCGACCTCGACGGCATCTCCATCGGCAGCGCGGGCCGGGCCGGCGTCGGCACCGGCGGCATGGTCACCAAGGTCGAGGCGGCCGGCATCGCCACCGGCGCCGGGGTGCCGGTGGTGCTCACCTCCACCGTGCACGCCGCCGACGCGCTCGCCGGCCGGCCGACCGGCACCTACTTCCACCGCACCGGCAAGCGCTCCGCCGACCGGCTGCTGTGGCTCGCGCACGCCTCCACCCCGCGCGGCTCGCTGCGGCTGGACGCGGGCGCGGTGCGCGCGGTCACCGAACGGCACAGCTCGCTGCTGCCGGCCGGACTCACCGGTGTCGAGGGCGACTTCACCGCGGGCGACCCGGTGGACCTGCTCGACGAGGCCGGGCACGCGGTCGCCCGCGGGCTGGTGAACTTCGACGCCCGCGAACTGCCCCGGCTGCTGGGCCGCTCCACCCGCGACCTGGCCAGGGAGCTCGGCCCGGCGTACGAACGCGAGGTCGTCCACCGCGACGACCTCGTCCTGCTGCGCCGGTAACCCCCTCCCGCCGTCCGTTTCGCGCCGACCTGCGCCCGCTCTGGCCCGATCCCGCCCGCTCCGGAGTGGTCCAGGTCACCGTCACCGGCCCCACCTCGGCCAATCTCCGGGAAACGGCCCCGCCCGGCCGCCGAGCCTGGTCAACTGTGAAGCGGAGGAGCCGTCCGCGGGAGCGCGCGGACGAGCTCGGAACGTCACCCACAGGGAGGCCGCGGTGAAACGAGGGCGCCCAGGGCAATCGTCCAAGGGGGCGTCGGGGCGCGCGCTCGTCAGCGTGAGCAGCGGGCCCGACGCGGCTGCCGCCGGGCCCGAGGAGGAGCCGTCCGCCCGGCTCTGGCACGTCACGCTGAGCGTGGCCGGGCCCCGCACCCCGCTCGGCGAGGTCCGCCGCGGGCTGGAGCAGCTCGCGCACGACCATCCGTTCCTGCTCACCAGCCGCTACGCGACCGACCACGCGGAGATCCGCTACTGGGAAGAGGCCCGCGACCTCCACGATGCCGCTGCGCTGGCTCTGCGGCTGTGGGGTGAGCACCGCTCCACGGCGAAGCTCCCGCCCTGGGAGACGGTCGGCCTCGAGGTCATCGACCGCACCACCTACCACCAGCGCCTCGCCGAGGGCTACGGCCCACCCCCCGCCGTCCCCGTAGGCGTCCACCCCTACTGACACCCGGGCGCCCCTGTCCCCCCGGGCTGCCCCGCCCTGCCTGTTCCAGGCCCACCCCCCGCTGGTGAGCTTCTCGCGCCGTTCCCCGCGCCCCTGAGTCTGCTCGGCCCTCCCACGCGGAAGAAGCTCGCGCCCCGCAGGGGCGCGGGGAACTGCGCGCGCAACAACCCACCGGCCCCGAAGCCGGAATTGATCCCCAACCGCATCGGCGAGTAGCCGAAGGGGCGCGGGGAACTGCGCGACCAGCCACGCCGGACCGCAAGCTCCCGGCACCCACAGGACGAGGCAGCCCGGAGGGCCCCCCACCGGGAGGTGGTCCCTCAGCCGACAGGACGGGGGCACCCGGGCGGGTCGCGCTACCCTGAACCGCATGGAATTGCCCTCGCCGCTCCCCACGTCCCCGGTGCTGCTCGCCGCCTACCGCGCCCGCGCCGCCGCCGCGGACCTGGCCCCGCAGACCCGCGCGGCGAAGGACGACGCGCTGCTGGCCATCGCGGACGCACTGATCGTCCGCACCCAGGAGATCGTCGCCGCCAACGCCGAGGACGTCGTCCGGGCGCGCGAGGCCGGCACCAGCGAGGCGATCATCGACCGGCTCACCCTGACCCGCGAGCGCGTCGCGGCGATCGCCGCGGACGTCCGGCACGTGGCGTCCCTGCCGGACCCGGTCGGCGAGGTGCTGCGCGGCTCGACCCTCCCCAACGGCCTGGACCTGCGCCAGGTCCGTGTCCCGCTCGGCGTCGTCGGCATCATCTACGAGGCCCGCCCGAACGTCACCGTGGACGCCGCCGCGCTCTGCCTGAAGTCCGGCAACGCGGTGCTGCTGCGCGGCTCCTCCTCCGCGTACGCCTCGAACACCGCGCTGGTCACGGTGGTGCGCGACGCGGTCGGCGGCGCCGGGCTGCCCGCGGACGCGGTCCAGCTGGTGCCCGGCGAGAGCCGCGACTCCGTCACGGAGCTGATGCGCGCCCGCGGCCAGGTCGACGTACTGATCCCGCGCGGCGGCGCCGCCCTGATCCGCGCCGTCGTCGAGGGCTCCACCGTGCCCGTGATCGAGACCGGCACCGGCAACTGCCATGTCTACGTGGACGCCGAGGCCGACCTCGACACCGCCGTGCAGATCCTGGTCAACTCCAAGGCGCAGCGCCCCAGCGTCTGCAACGCCGCCGAGACCCTGCTCGTGCACCGCGACATCGCCGACCGCTTCCTGCCCCGCGCGCTGGCCGCGCTCGCCGAGGCGGGCGTCACCGTGCACGGCGACCCGGGCGTGGTCGCGGCCGCGCGGGCGCACGACAGCAAGGCCACCGTGGTCCCGGCCACCGCGGAGGACTGGGAGACGGAGTACCTGTCGTACGACATCGCCGCGGGCGTGGTCGACTCCCTGGACGCGGCCGTCGCGCACATCCGGCTGTGGTCCTCCGGCCACACCGAGGCGATCGTGACCACCTCGCAGGCGGCCGCGCGCCGCTTCACCCAGCTGGTGGACGCCGCGGCGGTGATGGTGAACGCCTCCACCCGGTTCACCGACGGCGGCCAGTTCGGCTTCGGCGCCGAGATCGGCATCTCCACCCAGAAGCTGCACGCGCGCGGCCCGATGGGCCTGCCGGAGCTGACCTCCACCAAGTACATCGTCACCGGCGACGGCCACATCCGCTGACGGCGCGCCCGCCGGCCGCCGCCGCACCCGTACCTCCGGCACCGCCCGCGCCGCCCGTCCCCCCCGCCCCGCGCGCTCGGGGCGGGCGGATACCACGGACCCGCCACTGGCGCACAGCCGCCGCACCAAGGGCCGGGAAAGCCCTGCCCAAAAGGGCCCCTTCCGGATTACGCTGAACAGATGCCGGACGATGACGAGTTCGCCTCCGTAGTCCTCGACGAAGAATTCGTACGGTCCGCCCTGTTCCACGAGCCCACGGCCAGGGAACGGGCGCTTGCCGTCGCCGAAGGCCCCGCGCTGCCACCCGGTCGCCCCGGGCGGTACGGAAGCCGGGGCGCCGTGCTGCCCGAGCCGGCGGACGACGACTCCGTGCTGGAGTCGGACGAGCTGTACGCGCAGGGCCACCCGTACCGCACCATCGGCAGCCGCTGGCACCGGCCGGTCGCGTGGGCCCTCGCGGTGGTGCTGGGCGTCGGCGTGGTCGCCCTGACCTTCGCCGCGGTCTACCGCGGCGCGGGCAGCGGACGCACCACCACCCCGCCCCCGCCCGCCCCGCCGATCGGCTCCTCGGCGACCCCGGCCGTCCACTTCGCGCCGCAACCCTGACCCCGCGTCAAGTTGACCGCCACGAGGGCGCCGCTTCCGGTCCATGCGGATTTAACCTTGTGATATGGGTGGGCGCGAGGACCCTCCCGAGGGCGCACCGGACGGTGTGCCCCCCGGGGGCGACGACGACAGCGAGTACCGATCCGTCGTGTTCGACGAGTCGTTCGTGCGGGCTGCCCGCATCCAGGAGTACTCCGCGCGCGAACGGCTCGACGACGCCGCGCACGCCGTGCACGTCCGCCGCGCGGTGCCCCGCGGCCTGGCCCGGCAGGCCCTGGCGGTCGCGGTCCTGATCGTGGTGGCGTTCGGGCTCGCCGTCTACATGGGCGTGCGCCACCCTTACCGCGCCCACACCCCCGCGGTCAGCGAGCAGATCCGGGTCAACGTGATACCGCTGGTACCGGGGGGCACCGTGCCCGCCGTCTCGCCCACCGCGCCCTTCGCGGGCAGCGCCGCGCAGGCGTACGGCCACGGCATCAGGGTGCCGACCGACGCGGCCCGGCGGATCGGCGGCTACGCCCAGAGCGAGGTCCAGCAGGCGCTGGACACCGCGAAGAAGTACCTGACCGTCACCTCGCTCGACCACGACACGGTGCTCTCCGGCGATGTCGAGCCGGTGCGGGAGCTGCTCAGCGCCGGCCAGCGCGACCAGTTCGACGACACCCTCACCCAGCCCAGCGACGACGGCAGCCACGCCGCCACGGGCTGGCTGGTGCGCTTCGACCCGAGCGCGGACATCTCCCTGGCCGGCAGCGACGCCACCGCGATCCGGGTGAACAACGGCAAGGTGCACACCGCCGCCGCGGGCAGCGAGCTGGAGATCGTCTCCGACTACACCTTCTTCTACGCCCTGCGCGGCGCCCCGGACACCGGGGTGTCGCTCTTCACCGTCCGGCGCCGGCTGGTCTTCCACGCCGACCACGCCGACCTGCGGGAGCATCACATCGAGGTGGTCGACGCCGACGTGGAGGCCGGGCCGCTGGCCTGCACGGACGCCGTGGGCAGCTATTTCCGGCCGATACTGGCCGGGCAGAGCGGCGGCCGGCTCCAGGGCGTCGACCCCTACCACCCCGACCACCCGGCCGGCTCGGTCTGCACGGCGATGGACGACAGCGCGACCCCGAGCCCGACGGGTACGGCCCCGGGCGCGACCTCGGGCACGGGCACGCCGACGGGCACGACCCCTGGCGCGGCCGCGGGAGCCACGGCCGCCGGCACCGCCGGCACGACCGCCGCGGTGCCCGCGGACCTGCGGGTCTACGCCCCCTCGGGCTCCGGGCCCGCCGGGTCCGCCCCGCCCTTCCCGGTGAACTTGTCCCGCAGCTTGCCGCCGATGTCCCCGGCGCCGTTGCCCAGGTCGCGGATCAGACCGACCAGCGGGTCCTTGCTCTGCTTCGCCCGTTCGGAGTAGTGGTTCGCCGACTCCTTGAACGTGTCGTAGACCGAGGTGTCCTTGTCCTCGGTGCGCCGCGGGTAGTGGCCGTCCATCAGCCGCTGGTAGTCCCGGCTGGCCGCCCACTTGCGCAGCTCGCCGGCCCGCACGGTGGCGAAGGGGTGGCTGCGCGGGAGCACGTTGAGGATCTTCAGCACCGAGTCGCGCAGGTCGCCCGCGGCTTCGTACTCGTCGGCCTGCTTGAGGAAGGCGTCCACGTTCATCTCGTGCAGGTGGTTGCCGCCGGCCAGCTTCATCAGGCCGCGCATCGACGCCTGGAGGTCCTGGCCGACCAGCAACCCGGCCCGGTCCGCGGACAGTTCGGACTTGCGGAACCACTCGCGCAGCGCGGTGACGATGGCCAGCACCGCGAGGTTGCCCAGCGGTATCCACGCCACCCGCAGGGCGAGGTTGGTCAGGAAGAGCAGTATCGTCCGGTAGACGGAGTGCCCGGACAGCGCGTGCCCGACCTCGTGGCCGATGACCGCGCGCATCTCCTCCTCGTCCAGCAGCTCGACCAGGCCGGTCGTCACCACGATGATCGGCTCGTCCATGCCGATGCACATCGCGTTCGGCTGCGGGTCCTGCGTGACGTAGAAGGACGGCACCTTCTCCAGGTCCAGGATGTAACAGGCGTCCCGCAGCATCGCGTTGAGGTGCGCGAACTGCTCGTCGCTGACCCGGACGGAGTCGGACAGGAAGAGCAGGCGCAGGCTGCGCTCGGGCAGCAGCCCGCTCAGGCCCTTGAAGACGGTGTCGAAACCGGTGAGCTTGCGCAGCGCCACCAGCGCCGACTTGTCGGCCGGGTGCTCGTACGCCCGCGAGGAGATGTCGGGGAAGCGGCGCCGGGTGCGACTGGGCAGCTTCTCGCCGCTGCCGCCCGCCCCCGCCGCCTTGCCGCCCGGGCCCTTGCCACCGGACCCGTCCTTCTTCGGTTTCTTCGACTGGGACGATTCGGACACCTGGGCCAACCCCCTGCTCGCCAACCGGTTACACAGTGCTGGACGCGTGGAGCCACCGCGAAGTTCCCCGGGCGCCGCCCGTACCATGTGCCGAGAGCCTTCCCACCCGTCTCCGAGAACGCAGAGGGTCAGCCGAATGTCGACCGCACCAGCCACCGCCCTGACCACTCTCGCCGAGGGCGGCAACCACCCGAGCCTCAGCCCGTACCTGACCGGTTTCGGTGCGCTGATCGCGCTGCTGCTCCTGCTGTGGGTCGTCACCCGCTTCAACCGGGACTAGTCGGCCGTATGTCGGACAAGAAGCGCATCGGTGTGATGGGCGGGACCTTCGACCCCATCCACCACGGGCACCTGGTGGCCGCGAGCGAGGTGGTCAGCCTCTTCCACCTCGACGAGGTCGTCTTCGTGCCCACCGGCCAGCCCTGGCAGAAGGAGCACCGCAAGGTGTCCGCCGCCGAGGACCGCTACCTGATGACGGTGATCGCCACCGCCTCCAACCCGGAGTTCTCGGTCAGCCGCAGCGACATCGACCGCGGCGGCCGGACCTACACCATCGACACCCTGCGGGACCTGCGCTCCGAGCACCCCGAGGCGGAGCTGTTCTTCATCACGGGGGCCGACGCGCTCTCGCAGATCCTGTCCTGGCGGCATGCCGAGGAGCTGTTCGGACTGGCGCATTTCATCGGCGTCACACGTCCAGGGCATACGCTGTCGGACCCGGGGCTCCCCGAGGGCGGCGTGTCGCTGGTGGAGGTCCCGGCGCTGGCGATCTCGTCGACCGACTGCCGCCAGCGGGTGGCCAAGGGGGAGCCGGTCTGGTACTTGGTTCCGGACGGTGTGGTGCGCTACATCGACAAGCGCGCGCTCTACCGGCACGAGACCGGGTAGCGCACAGCAAACGTGAAGGGGTTCCTCGTGAACGACGCAAACCCCCGCAGGCACTATGCCGAGGGCGGTCCAGACAACGAGACAGACCCTTACGCGCAGGACCCCTACTACCAGCAGCAGCCCTACGGCTACGACGCGTACGGGCGCCCGCTCGCCCAGCCGCCGTACCAGGACCCGTCCGCGACGTACGGCGGCCAGCAGCAGGGCTACGTCCCGCAGCAGGCCCCGCCGCCGTACCAGGAGCAGTACGACACCGGCACGCACCAGGTCCATCCGCCGCAGAACTACCAGCCCGGCTACGGCCAGGGCCCGGCCCAGGGCGGCCAGGACTACGGCACCGGGCAGATGCCCGCCTACCCGGCGCAGGACTACGGCGCCGGCGGGCAACCCGGCTACGGCACCGGGCAGATGCCCGCCTACGAGACCGGTCAGATGCCCGCGTACGAGACGGGCCGGATGCCCGCCTACGACACCGGGCAGCAGCAGCCGGTCCACGACACGGGGCAGCAGCCCGTCTTCGAGGAGCAGCCGGCCGCCCAGGAGGCGCGGCAGCCGGGCGACCCGGACTACCGCACCGAGCAGTTCGCCTTCGTCGACGAGGACTCCGAGGAGTCCGAAGAGGTCATCGACTGGCTGAAGTTCTCCGAGTCGCGCACCGAGCGCCGCGAGGAGGCCAAGCGGCGCGGGCGCAAACGCCGGTTCGGCCTGGTGGCGATACTCGTGCTCGCCCTGCTCGGCGGCGGCGGGTACCTGTGGAAGGCCGGGAAGATCCCCGGGTTGAAGAAGAGCAGCACCGCGGCTGCCGTGAGCAGCGGCTCCGACCGGCGCGACGTGATCGTGGTGCACATGCTGCCGGTCGACGGCGGCGCCAGCTCCACCGCGCTGCTGGTGGACAACACCACGAAGAAGCACGGCACCACCGTGCTGATCCCGAACTCCGTGCAACTCACCGGCGACGACGGCTCGGTGACCACCCTCGACAAGTCCGTGTCCGACGGCGTCGGGCCCACCCGGGACTCCCTCAACACCCTGCTCGGCACCGACATCAAGGGCAGCTGGCGGCTGGACTCGCCGTATCTGGAGCTGCTGGTCGACTCGCTCGGCGACATCTACGTCGACACCGACGCCGAGGTGAAGGGCACCGGCAAGGACAAGGACAAGGTGCTGGTGGCCAAGGGCGAGCAGCAGGAGCTGAGCGGGGACGCCGCGGTCGCCTACGCCACCTACAAGGCGCCCGGCGAGTCGCAGACGGCCCAGCTCAACCGGTTCGGCCAGGTCATGCAGGCGGTGCTGATGAAGATGCCCAGCGACGCGGCCGACGCGACCAGGACCGTGCAGGCGCTCGCCCAGATCCTGGACCCCTCGCTCACCGACAAGCAGCTCGGCGCCTCCCTCGCGCAGCTCGCCGACCTCGCCAAGACCGGCCAGTACAGCACCTCGATGCTGCCGGTGCAGAAGGACGGCACGCTCAGCGAGGCGGCCACCCAGAGCGTGGTCAAGAACGTGCTCGGCGGCAGCGTGAAGCAGTCCACCGGCTCCTCCGGCCCGGCGCGGGTGTCGGTCAAGGACGCCAGCGGCAAGTCGAAGTCCGCAGCCATGGCACAGGCGGCGATCGTCAACGGCGGCACCTACACCTATGTGTCCGGCGGCAAGTCCGGCACGGTGCAGGCGACGTCCCAGGTGCTGTACGCCGACGCGTCGCGGGAGGCCGCGGCCAAGGACGTGGCGGCCACCCTGGGCCTGCCGACCAGCGCGGTCAAGAAGGGCACGGTCGCCTCGAACGCCGACATCACGGTGGTCCTCGGCGCGGATTACAAGCCGACCAGCGACGACGGCTGAGGCCGCCTCGCCGGGCGGCGCCGCAGGTCAGCGGCGCCGCCCGGAAACACGGTCGGGGTCTGTCGGAGGGTCGTGAGACCCTGGAGTCGACAGGACCCCGACCGGAAAGCCGCATCCGTGACCGCCACTGACCGTTCCATCGAGCTGACCCGCGCCGCCGCCCAGGCCGCCGCCGACAAGCTCGCGCACGACATCATCGCCTACGACGTCAGCGATGTGCTCTCCATCACCGATGCCTTCCTGGTCGCCTCGGCGCCCAACGACCGGCAGGTCAAGGCGATCGTCGACGCCATCGAGGAGCACCTCCTCAAGGAGCTGGACACCAAGCCGGTGCGGCGCGAGGGCGAGCGGGACGGCCGCTGGGTGCTGCTGGACTACGTGGACATCGTGGTGCATGTGCAGCACTCCGAGGAGCGGGTCTTCTACGCGCTGGAGCGGCTGTGGAAGGACTGCCCCGAGATCGAGCTGCCCGCGGACGCGGTGGCCACCCGCGGCAAGGCCGCGGCCCACGCCGCCGCCACCGAGGCGGCCGCCCACGAGGACGCGTGAGCGCGCGGTGACCGGCACCGACCACCGGGACGGCAGCGGCGACGTCCAGGCGCCCGGCGCCGACCGGCGCCGCCGGATCGTGCTGTGGCGCCACGGCCAGACGTCGTGGAACGTCGAGCAGCGCTTCCAGGGCAGCACCGACGTGCCGCTCACCGAGACCGGCGTCGCCCAGGCCCGCCGGGCCGCCCGGCTGCTCGCCGCGCTCGCCCCGGACGCGATCATCTCCTCCGACCTGAGCCGGGCCCGGGCCACCGCGGCCGAGCTGGCCGCCCTCACCGGGCTGCCGGTCACCCCGTACGAGGGCCTGCGGGAGACCTACGCCGGCGCCTGGCAGGGGCTCACCCACAGCGAGATCCTGGCCCGCTACGGCGAGCAGTACACCGCGTGGAAGCGCGGCGAGCCGGTCCGCCGCGGCGGCGGCGAGCTGGAGACCGAGGTCGCCGACCGCGCCGCGCCGGTGGTGCTGGCCGCCGCCGACAAGCTCGCCGACGGCGGCGTGCTCGTCGTGGTCAGCCACGGCGGCGCGATCCGCACCACCATCGGCCGCCTGCTCGGCCTGGCGCCGGACACCTGGGAGTCGCTGGGCGGCCTGTCCAACTGCTGCTGGTCGGTGCTGGGCGAGGGCGCCCGCGGCTGGCGGCTGACCGAGCACAATGCCGGCACCCTGCCGGAGCCGGTCCTCGGCGACGACACGTAGTCCGAGGTCGTGGGCCCGCGGGCGGGCCGCAGCGCCGATTTCGTTTCCGGCCCGTCCACCGGCTATGCTTCTTCTCGTCGCCGGGACAACCGGCGGTGCGGGGCTGTAGCTCAGTTGGTAGAGCGCTTGCATGGCATGCAAGAGGTCCGGGGTTCAATTCCCCGTAGCTCCACGCTTGAAGAGGGCGAGTTCCTTCCGCGTACGCCGCGGACCGGACTCGCCCTCTTCGTCGTACGAGCCCGCGGCCTCCCGCCGTAGGAGCCCGCGCCCTCAGCCGGCCGGCTCGCCCTCGTACTGCGCGCGCAGGTCCGACAGGCGGCGGCCGTGCCGGGCGCAGCCGACCAGCGGGTCCTCCATCGCCCGCAGCCGCTCGATCCGCTGCCGGTCCTCCGCCGCGACCGGGGTGTAGACCACCACCCGGTGCTCGGCCATGCCGTCGATGCTCAGCGAGGTGGAGGTCATGTGGACGGTGCCGGCCTCCGCGTGCCGGAAGACCTTCACCCGCCGGCCGGGCGAGGCCACGTCGCCGCTCGCCCACAGCTGCGCGAAGGCCGGGCTCTTCCGGATCAGCAGCGCCACGAACTCCTCCCACGCGGGCTCGCCGATGTGCCGGCCGTAGCTGTGCCGCAACTGCGCCACCATCCACGGCAGTTCCTCGGCGCTGTTCTTGAAGGACGAGCAGCACTCGGGGATCGTGAAGAGCTTGTACAGCAGGTTGCGCTCCCGGCGCGCGACGAGCGAGGTCATCGGCCACAGCACGCGGTAGGTGGCGTTGGTGGCCTGCACGTCGTAGCGGTCGTTGAGGACCGCGGCCGGCAGCGGGTCGAGGGCGCCGAGCACGCCGAGCAGTTCCTCGCCGACCACCTCGGCGTCGGAGACCGGCGCGCGGACGAAGGGGACGCCGGCCAGCCCGTAGAGGTGGTCCCGCTCGGTCACGTCGAGCTGGAGCACCCGGGCCACCGCGTCGAGCACCTGCACGCTGGCGTTGATCGGGCGCCCCTGCTCCAGCCACGTGTACCAGGTGACCCCGACGCCGGCGAGCTGCGCGACCTCCTCGCGGCGCAGCCCCGGGGTGCGGCGCCGGATGCCCGGCGGCATGCCGACGTCCGCAGGTCCGATCCGGGCCCGGCGGCTGCGCAGGAACGCCGCGAGTTCGTTCCGGCGCCGGGGCTTGGCGTCGGCGGCCGCGTTGCGGACCGGCCGGGCTGGATACGGCTGCGGTGGATACGACTGCGGTGGGGACGACTGCGGTGGGGACGGCTGCGCCATGCTTCCATCCTGGACGGCGCGCCGCGCCGCTGCCAGGTGCTGTCAGTACCAGGACCACTGGGCTCTCGTTACTGGTACCGGCGCGGCGCGAGGCTCGACGGCATGAGCAACGACACGCTGTCCGGGGCCGCGTCCACCGCCCCCGCCACCCCGTCCACCGCCCCCGCCCCCGTCACCGCTACCGACCCCGCCGCCCGTGCCGTCGCCACCGGGCCGGGCCGCCCGGGGCCGCGGTCCGGGCTGCTGCTGGGGACCATCCTCGGCGGCCTGTTCATGGCGCTGCTCGACGTCTTCATCGTCAACGTCGCAGCCCCCACCATCCGCGCCGACCTGCACGCCTCCGGCGCGGCCTTGCAGATGGTGGTCGCCGGCTACACCATCGCGTACGCGGTGCTGCTGATCACCGGCGCCCGGCTGGGCGACCTGCTCGGGCACCGGCGGATGTTCCTCACCGGCCTGTCGGTGTTCACCGCCGCCTCACTGGCCTGCGGGCTCGCCGGGACCACGGGGGAGCTGATCGGCTTCCGGTTCGTGCAGGGCGCCGGGTCGGCGCTGATGATCCCGCAGGTGCTGAGCCTGCTCCAGCTGAACTTCCGCGGGGACGCCCGCACCCGCGCGATGAGCGCGTACTCGGCGGTGATCGCCTCCGGCGCGGCGCTCGGCCAGTCGCTGGGCGGTGTGCTGGTCAGCGCCGACCTGTTCGGGACCGGTTGGCGGCCGGTGTTCCTGGTGAACGTGCCGATCGGCGTGGTGCTGCTGGCGCTCGCCCCGCGGGTGCTGCCGAAGGACCCGCGCACCGCTCCGGAGCGGCGCCGCGGCCTGGACCTGCCGGGCCTGGTGGCGCTGGGCGCGGCGGTCACGCTCCTGACGGTGCCGCTGGTGCTCGGGCAGGAGGAGGGCTGGCCGCTGTGGGGCTTCGTCTGCCTCGGGCTGAGCGTGCTGGTGTTCGCGGTGTTCGCGGTGGTCGAGCGCCGGCTGACCCGGCGCGGTGGCGCGCCGCTGGTGTCCGGGCGGGTGCTGCGCGCGCCGGGCATGATCCGCTCGGTGGCGCTGCTGATGCTGGCCATGGCGGTGAACGCCGGCTTCCTCTTCGCGGTGGCGCTGCACCTTCAGACGGGGCTCGGGTACAGCGCGCTGCGCACCGGGCTGACCTTCGCGATCACCGCGGTGGTCTTCGGCGGCACCAGCCTTTACTGGCGCCGGCTGCCGAGCAGGTGGTGGGGCCGGCTGGCCCCGGCCGGGATGGGGCTGGCCGCTCTCGCGCTGGCCGTGGTCGGGCTGGCGCTGCGCGGCGGAGGCGGCGGCGGTGCGGCCTTCTACGCCGGTCTGGTGCTGCTCGGCGCCGGATTGGGCCTGTCGTTCAGCCCGACGTTCGCGCTCGCACTGGCCCAGGTCGCGCCGCAGGACGCCGCCGACGCGAGCGGACTGCTCGCCACGGTGACGCAGCTCGGCCAGCTCGCCGGGGTGGCGACCCTGGGCACCGTCTACCTCAACCGGCTCGGCTCGGGCGTGGGCGCGCACCACTCCGCGCACGCCTACGCGGTCACCTCGGTG
This sequence comes from Actinacidiphila sp. bgisy144, assembly GCF_057708105.1. Lineage (NCBI taxonomy): Bacteria > Bacillati > Actinomycetota > Actinomycetes > Kitasatosporales > Streptomycetaceae > Actinacidiphila > Actinacidiphila sp. bgisy144. Next base: position 126,437 of record NZ_JBYIRM010000011.1, read on the forward strand.
GCGCTGATCGCGGTGGCGGTGCTGGGCGTGGTGGTGGCGTCGGTCCGGGGTTCGTCGGCGGGCAGCGCCGGGTAGTCGGTGTAGCCGCGGTCGTCGCCGCCGTAGTACGTGGCGCGCTCGGGGGAGTTGTACGGTCCGCCGCGCCGCAGCCGCAGCGGCAGGTCGGGGTTGGCGAGGAAGAGGGCACCGTAGGAGAGCACGTCCGCGGTGCCGTCCTCGACCAGGGACAGCTGCTCGGGTCCGGCGTGGCCGCCCTCGACGCGGGGGTTGAGGACGAACACCCCGCCGAACCGGTCGCGCAGCTCCCGGGTCAGCTCCCGGTCCGGGCTCTCCACCAGGTGCAGGTAGGCCGGGCCGACCGGTTCCAGGTCGCGCAGCAGCGCCCGGTAGGTGGGGGCCGGGTCCGGCTCGTCGATGTCGCCCAGCGCCTTGCCGGGGGAGATCCGCAGCCCGGTCCGCTCGGGGCCGATCGCGGCGGCCACCGCCCGGACCACCTCCACCGCGAACCGGGTGCGGCGGCGGTCGTCGCCGCCCCAGTGGTCCACCCGGATGTTGGAGTTGGGGGCGAGGAACTGGTGCACCAGGTAGCCGTTGGCGCCGTGCACCTCCACCCCGTCGAAGCCGGCGGCCATGGCGTTGCGGGCGGCGGCGGCGTGGTCCTCGACGGTCTGCCAGATGTCGTCCTCGTTCAGCTCGTGCGGCACCACGAACGGCTTCGGCCCGTTCGCGGTGTACACCGAGCCCTGCGCGGGGACCGCGGACGGACCCACCGGGTAGAGGCCGTCCGGCAGCAGGGAGGGGTGCCCGATCCGTCCGGTGTGCATCAGCTGGGCGAAGATCCGGCCGCCCGCGGCGTGCACCGCCCCGGTCACCTTGCGCCAGGCGGCGACCTGCTCGGCGCTGTGCAACCCGGGGGTGTCCGGGTAGCCCTGCCCGCCGGGCGACGGCTGGATGCCCTCGGTCACGATCAGCCCGGCCGACGCCCGCTGCGCGTAGTAGGCGGCGGTCGACGCCGTGGGGCTCAGCCCCGGCCCGTACGCCCTGCTGCGGGTCATCGGCGCCATGGCGATCCGGTTGCGCAGGCGTATCCCGGCCAGGTCGATCGGGTCGAACGCGGTGGTCACGGTGGCCTCCAGCCTCTTGTCCACACGGCCCGACCCACCGTAGCCCGCAAAACCCGCACCTTTTATTGAGACTTCGTGAACACCGCGGCCGTCCCGCAGCCGTCCCGCTCCCGGGCCCTCGCGCCCCCTGGCGCCCGGGACAATGGATGTGCTTCCCGCCGGTGCGGCCGTGTAAAGTGGCCACAGGCCGCCGGGACACCGGCCGCCGCGGGGCTGTAGCTCAGTTGGTAGAGCGCTTGCATGGCATGCAAGAGGTCCGGGGTTCAATTCCCCGTAGCTCCACACGACCGCGAACGCCGCACACCACCGGGTGTGCGGCGTTTTTCGTGTCCCCGCGGCGCGCAGGACGCGGGCGGGGCGTGAGCCCTCGTCAGGCGCCGCCGCAGGGAGGGCGTTTCGGGCGGGGGCGCGGTGAGCAGCATGTCGACGCGGGGCGTCCACCGGACGTGCACGGACCGGAGAGCGGAGAACTACCGTTCCTTTACGTTCTCTTGGGGAAACCATATCCCTGGCATGAACTGATCAGCGAAAGAGTGTCGCTCTGCGGTGAGCCGCGCACGCATAGCGGCGAGCCGCCTTGATGCGACAACCATTCGCTGCGTATGGGGGTTCCATGAGATTTGAGCGCAAGAGAACGCGCGCGGCACTCGCGGTGGCGGCGGCGCTGCCGCTGGTCGCCGGTGCCCTCGCACTTGGTGCCCAGAGCGCCACGGCCGCACAACCCGCCGGACGGCAGCTCCTGAGCGGCACCAAGCCGCAGTGGGCCACCGCGGGTGCGGACAAGGGCGCCACGTCCGACAGCGGCAAGGTGACCGTACGGGTCTACCTGGCCGGCAAGGACGCCAAGGGCCTCGAAGCCTACGCCCAGTCCGTCTCGGACCCGAACTCCGCGGACTACGCGCACTACCTGACGCCCGCTCAGGTCAAGGCCCGGTTCGGCGCCACCACGGCCCAGACCGACGCGATCACCGACTGGCTGACCTCCGCCGGCCTGAAGGTGACCGGGTCCAACGCGCACTACCTGACCGTCACCGGTGACGTGAAGGCCGCCGAGAAGGCGTTCGGCACCCAGCTGCACAACTACACCAAGTCCGGCCACACCTACCGGGCCCCCACCAGCACGGCGTCCGCGCCCGCCTCCCTCAAGGGCGCCGTCCTGACCGTCACCGGCCTGGACAACGCCCCCAAGAAGGCCAGCCACGACGACACGCTGCCCGGCCCCGCCGACGCGTTCGTCAACGCCGGCCCGTTCTCGACCTACTACGGGTCGAACACCAACACCAAGCTTCCCTCCGCGTACGGCGGCAAGGCCCCGTACACGATCAAGGGCTACACCGGTGACCAGCTGCGCGCCGCCTACGGCGCCGGCAAGTACACCGGCAAGGGCGTCACCGTCGCGATCACCGACGCGTACGCCTCGCCGACCATCGTCGGCGACAGCGCCACGCTGGCGAAGGACACCGGCGGCCAGAAGTACCGCAAGGGCCAGCTGACCCAGGTCACCCCGGCCGCCGACGCCTACACCAACGTCGAGGACTGCGGCGGCAACGGCTGGTACGGCGAGGAGACCCTCGACGTCGAGTCCGTGCACGCACTCGCCCCGGACGCGAACATCGTCTACGTGGGCGCCAAGTCCTGCTACGACGACGACCTGCTCGACTCGCTGAACACCATCGTCGACGGCCGGCTCGCCACCATCGTCAGCAACTCGTGGGGCGACGTCGAGGCCAACTCGACGCCGGACGTGCAGGCCGCCTACGACCAGACCTTCGAGCAGGGCGTGGTCGAGGGCATCGGCTTCTACTTCTCCTCCGGTGACGACGGCGACGACACCATCGACGGTGCCAAGGACGTCAGCACGCCGTCGGACTCCGCCTGGGCCACCTCCGTGGGCGGCACCTCGCTGGCGGTCGGCAAGAACGACACGTACCTGTGGGAGACCGGCTGGGGCACCGAGCGCGCCCCGCTGTCCTCCGACGGCAAGAGCTGGGACGGCTTCCCCGGGCCCTTCACCTCGGGCGCCGGCGGCGGCACCAGCAAGCTGGTGCAGCAGCCCTTCTACCAGCGCGGCGTCGTCCCCGACTCGCTCGCGCTGGCCAACGGCGGCACCACGAAGATGCGGGTCCAGCCGGACATCTCGGCCGTCGCCGACCCGAACACCGGCTTCCTGATCGGCCAGACCCAGGCCTTCCCCGACGGCACCGTGAAGTACAGCGAGTACCGCCTCGGCGGCACCTCGCTCGCCTCCCCGGTCATCGCCGGCGTCCAGGCGCTCGCCGAGCAGGCCCGCGGCGGCGTGCCGATCGGCTTCGCCAACCCGCTGATCTACGACCGGTACGGCACCTCCGCCTACCACGACGTGACCGACCACCCGCTCGGCCAGAACCAGGGCATCGCCAACGTCCGCGTCGACTACGCCAACGGCGTGGACGCCTCGGACGGCCTGGTCACCAGCCTGCGCACCTTCGGCGTGGACAGCTCGCTGCACGCCACGGTCGGCTACGACGACGTCACCGGCGTCGGCAGCCCGGCCAAGGGCTACGTCCAGTCGTTCAAGCCCGCCAAGCCCGCCAAGCAGGGCGGCGGCAAGAAGCACTGACGCGACGGCTTCGACGCTGACGGCGGGCCCGTACCGGCAACCCCGGCTACGGGCCCGCCCCCGTGCGGGCCCGGGACGCGCTGCGGTATCCTGACCGCATGCGAGCCGTGAGCCTCCTGCTTAGCCCGCCGCGCTGACCGAGCACCACGTCAGTGCGGCACCCCTCCTGCGCGAGGGGTTTTTTTGTTTCCCCTGCCAGGAACGGCAGGAACCCGGGGAACCCCGGGAACACCAGGAAGCGGCTCACGGCGGCGCAGCCGTCACGACATCGATGGAGTACCGAGGACGATGAGCGACACCACCCCGGCCGCCGAGACGGCTGCGCCGTACCGCTACACGGCCGAACTGGCCGCGCGGATCGAGCGCCACTGGCAGGACCACTGGGACGAGCACGGCACCTTCGCCGCACCCAACCCCAGCGGTGAGCTGGACGGGCAGCCCGAGCTGGCCGCCCGGCCGAAGAAGTTCATCATGGACATGTTCCCGTACCCCTCCGGGGTGGGCCTGCACGTCGGCCACCCGCTGGGCTACATCGCCACCGACGTCTTCGCCCGGCACCAGCGGATGACCGGCCACAACGTCCTGCACACCCTGGGCTTCGACGCGTTCGGCCTGCCCGCCGAGCAGTACGCCGTGCAGACCGGCACCCACCCCCGGGTCAGCACCGAGGCCAACATGGCCAACATGCGCGCCCAGCTGCGCCGGCTGGGCCTGGGCCACGACCGCCGCCGCTCGTTCGCCACCATCGACCCGGAGTACTACCGCTGGACCCAGTGGATCTTCCTGCAGATCTACAACTCCTGGTACGACCCCGACGCCGACCGGGCCCGCCCGATCGACACCCTGATCGCCCAGTTCGAGGACGGCAGCCGCCAGGTGCCCGGCGGCCGCCCCTGGGCGGAGCTGAACGGCCCCGAGCGCGCCGACGTGCTGAGCGGCTACCGCCTGGCCTACGCCGCGAAGTCGCCGGTCAACTGGTGCCCCGGCCTGGGCACGGTGCTGTCCAACGAGGAGGTCACCGCCGACGGCCGCTCCGAGCGCGGCAACTTCCCCGTCTTCAAGGCGAACCTGCGCCAGTGGATGATGCGGATCACCGCCTACGCCGACCGGCTGGCCGACGACCTGGACGCGGTGGACTGGCCCGAGGCGATCAAGCTCCAGCAGCGCAACTGGATCGGCCGCAGCGAGGGCGCCCGGGTGGACTTCGCCGTGCGCACCGCGGCGGGCGACGACCGCGCGATCACCGTCTTCACCACCCGCCCGGACACCCTGTTCGGCGCCACCTACATGGTGCTGGCGCCCGAGCACGAGCTGGTCGAGCCGCTCGTGCCCGCCGCCTGGCCGGCCGGCACCCGCGACGCCTGGACCGGCGGCCACGCCACCCCGGCCGACGCCGTCGCCGCCTACCGCAAGCAGGCCGCCGCGAAGTCCGACGTCGAGCGGCAGGCCGAGGCGAAGGACAAGACCGGCGTCTTCACCGGCGCCTACGCGGTCAACCCGGTCAGCGGCGAGCGCGTCCCGGTCTTCATCGCCGACTACGTCCTGATGGGCTACGGCACCGGCGCGATCATGGCCGTGCCCGCCCACGACAGCCGCGACTTCGCGTTCGCCCGCGCCTTCGACCTGCCGCTGCGCTGCGTCGTCGAGCCCGGTGACGGCCGCGGCACCGACCCGGCCGCCTGGGACGACGCCTTCGTGTCGTACGACGGGAAGATCGTCAACTCCCGTACCGGCGACGGGGCCGCCGACCCGATCAGCCTGGACGGCCTGGGCGTCGTCGACGCGAAGGCCGCCATCACCGCCTGGCTGACCGAGCACGGCATCGGCGAGGGCACCGTCAACTACCGCCTGCGCGACTGGCTGTTCAGCCGCCAGCGGTACTGGGGCGAGCCGTTCCCGATCGTCTACGATGAGGAGGGCACCGCGCACGCCGTACCCGACTCGATGCTGCCCGTGGAGCTGCCCGAGGTCGACGACTACAGCCCGCGCACCTTCGACCCCGACGACGCCGACACCTCCCCGGAGCCCCCGCTGGCCCGCAACGAGGAGTGGGTCACCGTCGAACTGGACCTGGGCGACGGCAACGGCCCGAGCACCTACCGCCGCGAGACCAACACCATGCCCAACTGGGCGGGCTCGTGCTGGTACGAACTGCGCTACCTGGACCCGCACAACGCCGAGCGGCTGGTCTCCGCCGAGGCCGAGTCGTACTGGATGGGCCCGCGCGAGGGCCAGCCGGCCGGCGGCGTGGACCTGTACGTCGGCGGCGCCGAACACGCGGTGCTGCACCTGCTGTACGCCCGGTTCTGGCACAAGGTGCTGTACGACCTGGGGTACATCTCGTCCTTCGAGCCGTTCCACAAGCTGTACAACCAGGGCATGATCCAGGCGTTCGTCTACCGCGACGCGCGCGGCATCGCGGTGCCCGCGGCCGAGGTCGAGGAGGTGGACGGTGCCTACTTCCACCACGGCGAACCCGTCTCCCGGCTGCTGGGCAAGATGGGCAAGTCGCTGAAGAACGCGGTCACGCCCGACGAGATCTGCGCGGAGTACGGCGCCGACACCCTGCGGCTGTACGAGATGGCGATGGGCCCGCTGGACGTCTCCCGCCCCTGGGACACCCGCGCCGTCGTCGGGCAGTACCGCCTGCTCCAGCGGATGTGGCGCAACGTGGTGGACGAGGCCACCGGCGAGGTCACCGTCCTGGACGCCGAGCCCGACGAGGCGACGCTGCGCGCCCTGCACAAGGCGATCGACGGCGTCTCCACCGACATGGCGAACCTGCGGTTCAACACGGCGATCGCCAAGATCACCGAGCTGAACAACACGCTGACCCGCACCTCGGGCGCCACCGGCGGGGTGCCGCGCTCGGTGGCCGAGGCGCTGGTGCTGCTGATCGCGCCGCTGGCCCCGCACTTCGCCGAGGAGCTGTGGGCCAAGCTGGGGCACGGCGGGTCGCTGGCCCACGAGCCGTTCCCGGTCGCCGACCCCGCGCTGGTCCAGGACGAGGCCGTCACCTGCGTCGTCCAGGTCAAGGGCAAGGTCAAGGCGCGGCTGGAGGTGCCGCCGGCGATCACCGACGCCGAGCTGGAGAAGCTGGCGCTGGCCGCCCCGGCGGTCGTCGAGGCGGTCGGCGGCGCGGCGGTGCGCAAGGTGATCGTCCGGGCGCCGAAGCTGGTCAACATCGTGGTGTGAGGCCGGCCCCCTCGGGGGTGTGCGGCCGTAGCGCGGGGGCGCGGAGGTGCGGTGCCCCTAGGGGAGGGGCCGGAGCGGGTTCGGGGAAACGACCGGGACAGGTCGTCCGACGCTCCGGTCCCTTCGCCCGTCCGCAGGCATTACCGTGGAACCAGGCCCGAACGGGTCGGTTGGACCGGGCCCGGGTGGGCCGTGGCCCGCGATCGGAGGCGCTGTCCGTGGAGACCGTCGGCATCATCCTGCTGCTGTTCTTCCTGATCTTCGCGACGCTCGCGACGGTGGCGATCGTGCGGACGACGCGTGCGGTGAAGCGGGGCGTCGAGCGGCACACCTCCCGGGCGCGCCGGCTGGTGGAGGACCAGAAGCTGCGGGCCCGCCGGTTCGCCCAGCCCGGCGACATCGGGGCGCTCACGCAGCTCCGCCTCGATCTGCGCTCCTCCATCGACAGCACCTTCGAGGCCATGGCGCACGCCTCCCTGCCCGAGGCCGCTGCCCTGCTCGACCGGCTCAACGACCACGCCCGCACCCTCGACGCCGAGCTGAAGCTGCTCGAACGCGAGCCGGACAAGGCCAGGGTCGCCGCGCAACTGCCCGAACTGACCGAGCGGACCCGGCACATCACCCACTCCGCGGACTCGCTGCGCTGGGCGGCCCAGGACCGGGTGCACCACGCGAACGGCGACGACCTCGCGTCGCTGACGCGGGAGATCGACATGGAGGCGACGGCGCTGCGGCACTGGGAGCCGATCGCCCGCGGCGGCGGGCAGAACGCGGGGGAGCTGCGGGACAAGCCGCGCTGAGCCGCGCTGAGCCGCGCTGAGCCGCGCTGAGCCGCAGGTCCCGACGTGCCGCACCGCGCGGGGCCCCGGTAATCTCCCGACATGCCCCCGCACGTCTCCATCGTCACGGACTCCACGGCCTACCTGAGCCCGCAGGCCCTCACCCGGCACGCCATAAGCCTGGTCCCCCTCACCGTGGTGATCGACGACGAGGCGTTCGAGGAGGGCACCGACATCTCCGCCCCCGCCGTGGCCCGCGCCCTCCAGCGCCGCCGCCCGGTGACGACCTCCCGCCCCAGCCCCGCGGAGTTCACCGCGGCCTACGAGGCGGCCGCCGCGTCCGGCGCGCAGGCGATCGTCTCGCTCCACCTGTCCGCGGACTTCTCCGGGACGTACGACGCCGCGACCGTCGCGGCGAAGGAGGCGCCCGTTCCGGTGCGGGTCGTCGACACCGGGATGGTCGCGATGGCGCTGGGCTTCACCGTCCTCGCCGCCGCCGAGGCCGCGGAGGCCGGGGGCAGCCCGGACGACGTCGTGGCCGCCGCCGAGCGCCGCGCCGCCGCCACCTCGGCCTTCTTCTACGTCGACACGCTCGACTACCTGCGGCGGGGCGGGCGGATCGGTGCCGCGCAGGCGCTGTTCGGCTCGGCGCTGGCGGTGAAGCCGCTGCTGCGGCTCGCGGACGGGCGGATCGAACTCCTGGAGAAGGTGCGCACCGCGTCGAAGGCGGTGACCCGGCTGGAGGAGATCGTGGTGGAGCGGGCGGCAGCCGGCACAGGAGCCGGGGGGGAGGGCGGCGGGCGGGTGGACCTCGCGGTGCACCATCTCGCCGCGGGCGAACGGGCCGCGGCTTTGGCGGAGCGGCTGCGGTCGCGGGTGCCGGGGCTGGGGGAGCTGGTGGTGAGCGAGGTGGGCGCGGTGATCGGGGCACACGCGGGACCGGGTCTGCTGGGGGTGGTGGTCGCGCCGCGGTGAGGCGGGGGCGCTGATGTGGGTGCGGGGTCACCCACATGAGTGGCGAAGTTGTCCACAGGCGGTGGGTTCTCCACAGATCTCGGGGGCGGCCGTTCCGGGGGGTGCGGGCGGGCCAGCATCGAGGCATGGACATTTTGGACTCGTCGGAGTCGCTCAGTTCCCTCGGCCCGCTCGGGTTCCCCGGCGCGCGGACCTCCCCCGGTTCGCGGACCTCATCGGGCGGGCCCGGTTCGGGTCGGCGGGACCGTAAGGAATCGGATGCCGCCGAGGCGGCGCGGGACCGTACCGCGGCGGTGTTCGGCGCGGCGCGCGAGGGGCCGTCGCTCGGCCCGCCGGTCGCGGGCGCGCCCGTCTTCGGGAGCGGGCCGCTCGGCCGCGCGCGGACCTGGCTGTTCGTGCGGTGCGGGCTGGAGCTGAAGACGGTGCTGGCGCTCACGGTCGTCCTCGCGGTGGCGGCCGGGCTCGCCGTCCAGCACTACTGGGCGGGGCGGCCCCGCACCGTCCGCGTCCCCGCGGCGCCGCTGCCGCCCGAGGCCGCCCCGGCGTCCCCGCCCGCAGCCTCCCCGCCCGCCGCACCGGTCCCGCCCTCACCGCCGCCCAAGCTCACCGTGGACATCGCGGGCAAGGTGGCCAAGCCCGGCCTGCGCAGACTCCCCAAGGGCGCGAGGGTCGCCGACGCGCTCACGGCGGCGGGCGGGCCGCTGCCCGGCACCGACACCACCGCGCTGAACCTCGCGCGGCCGCTCGCCGACGGTGAGCAGATCCTCGTCGGGGTCACCCCGCCGCCGTCGGTGGGTGGTGCCTCCGCGGGTGACGGTTCCGCGGGTGGCACCGGCGCCGTCGGGGGAGGCGGGGCCCCGGGCGCGCCCCTCCACCTCAACACCGCCACCGAGCCGCAGCTCGACGCGCTGCCCGGTGTCGGCCCCGTCACCGCCCAGCGCATCGTCGCCTACCGCGCCCAGCACGGCGCGTTCACCTCGGTGCAGCAGCTCCAGCAGATCCCGGGCATCGGGCCGCGCAAGTTCGCCACCCTCCAGCCGCTGGTCGAGCCATGAGCCCCGCCGGGGAGGCGCCGGAAGCTCCGCCACGGGGCGAGGAGCGGGCGGCGGTGCACGCCGCGGCGGCCTCGCGGTTGGGCGCGGCACATCCGAAGCAGGAGGGGCCGCCCGACCTGCGGCTGGTCGGGCCCGCGCTGGCGGCGTGGGGCGCCGCGGCGGCGGTGCCGACGGTGGGGGCGGCGGTGGTGGTCGCGGGGTTGGTGGCGCTGACGGCCGTGGCCGCCGCGGCCGTGGGGGTCGCCGGGCTGGTCGGCGTACGGAGCAGGGGAGTACCGGCCGGGTGGGGGCGGGTGAGCCTGGGGTCGGCGGCGCTCGCGACGGTGCTGTGCGGCGCGGTCGCGGCGGCAGCCGCGGCGTTGCAGGGCGCGGAGTTGACGCGGGGGCCGGTGCCGTCGCTCGCCCGGCACCGGGGCGGCGCGGAGGTCGTGGTGCGGGTGAGCGGCGACCCCTTCGCGCCGGAAGCCGGGGTGGGGGAGCCGTTGGTGGTCGTGCCGGCGGTGGTGGAGCGGGTCGGGCGGACCCGGCTGCGGACGCCGGTCGTCGTGATGGCGTCGGGCGCGCCGTCGGCCTGGCTGCGCCTGGTCCCGTCGACCCGGCTGGCCGCCACCGCGCGGTTCGCACCGGACGAGCGCGGGCGGACCGCGGCCCTGCTGCGGGTGAGGGGCGCCCCGCGGATCACCGGGCCCCCGACCCGCACCCAGCGCCTGGCCGCCCACCTGCGCGCGGGCCTGCGCAACGCGGCCGCCCCGCTGCCCGCGGACGCCCGAGGGCTGCTGCCCGGTCTGGTGGTCGGGGACACCGCGGGGGTCCCGCCGGAGCTGGCGGAAGCGTTCAAGGCCACGGACCTGGCGCACCTGACGTCGGTGTCCGGCGCGAACCTCACGGTCGTGCTGATCCTGCTGATCGGGCCGCCCGGACTGGCCACGCGCGTCGAGCGGCGCGGTGTGGCCGCCCGGCTCGGGCTGCCGCTGCGCTGGACCGCGCTGGCCGGCGCCGCGCTCACCGCCGCCTTCGTCCTGGTCTGCCGGCCCGGCCCGAGCGTGCTGCGGGCGGCGGCGTGCGGTCTGATCACCCTGCTCGCGATCGGCACCGGGCGGCGCCGCTCCCTGCTGCCCGCGCTGGCCGGGGCGGTGCTGCTCCTGGTGCTCTGGGAACCGGAGCTGGCGCGCTCCTACGGTTTCGCGCTGTCGGTGCTGGCCACCGGCTCGCTGCTGACGCTGGCACCGCAGTGGGCCGCGGCCCTGCGCCGGCACGGGCTGCCGCCTCGTGCGGCGGAGGCCCTGGCCGCGGCGGCGGCCGCGCAGGCGGCGTGCGGGCCGCTGATCGTGGTGCTGTCGGCGCGGCTGAGCCTGGTCGCGGTGCCGTGCAACCTCCTGGCCGAGCCGGCGGTCGGTCCCGCCACGGTGCTGGGGTTCGCGGCGCTGGTCGTGGCCCCGTTCGCCCCGCTCCCGGCCCGCGGGCTGGCGTGGCTGGCGGGCTGGCCCACGCGGTGGATCGCCGCCGTGGCCCGGCACGGCGCCGCGCTGCCGGGCGCGGAGGCCGCCTGGCCCGGCGGGTGGGCGGGCGCGGCGCTGCTCGCGGTGGTCACCGCCGCGGCGGCGGTCTGCGGCCGCGGCCTGCTGCGCCGCCCGTGGCTGTGCGCGGGTCTGGCGGTCGCGCTGCTGCTCGCCCTGGTGCGGCCGGTGCCGCTGCCCCGTGTCATCGCCGCATGGCCGCCGCGCGACTGGCGGTTCGCGATGTGCGACGTCGGCCAGGGCGACGCGCTGGCGCTCGCCACCGGCCCGGGCAGCGCGGTCGTCGTGGACACCGGCCCCGACCCGGCCGCGGCCGACCGCTGCCTGCGCGACCTGCGGGTCACCTCGATCCCGCTGCTCGTCCTCACCCACTTCCACGCCGACCACGTCGACGGGCTGCCGGGCGCGCTGCGCGGCCGCCGGGTCGGCGCGATCGAGACGACCACGCTGGACGACCCGCCCGGCCAGGCCGCCCAGGTCCGCCGGCAGGCCGCGGCCGCCGGGGTGCCGCTGCGCCGGGTGGCCCCGGGCGAGCAGCGCGCCCTCGGCCCGCTCACCTGGCAGACCCTGTGGCCGGCCCCTGGCTCAGGCCCGCTCCCGTCCGGCGCGCCCAACGACACCAGCATCGCCCTCCTGGTCCGCGACGCCGGCCTCACCCTCCTCCTGCTGGGCGACCTGGAACCCGACGTCCAGGCCCAGGTCCTCGCGGACCACCCCGACCTGCCCCGCGTCGACGTCCTCAAAGTCGCCCACCACGGCTCCGCCTACCAGGACCCGGCCCTCCTCGCCCGCGCCCACCCCCGCCTCGCCCTCATCAGCGTCGGCGCCGACAACCCCTACGGCCACCCCGCCCCCCGCACCCTCACCACCCTCCACTCCCTCGGCGCCCTCACCCTCCGCACCGACCAGGACGGCCCGATCGCCCTCACCGGCACCACCCCCGCCACCCTCCACACCACCTACCGCCCCCACCCCCACGCCGACCCCGCGTCAGCCCGAACCCGGACGCCCACAGGGCCAGTTGGCGACGACGCCGACGGGTGAGGCGAGGTTGTCAACATTTCTTTCTAAAGATACCTTTACATGTCATGGAGAAGCCCATGCCGTCCTCGATCCAGCTCACCGACCCCCGCGCCCTACGGGCCTACGCCCACCCGACCCGGATGGCGCTGGCCGGGCTGCTCCGGCGGGAGGGGGCGCTCACGGCGACGCGGGCGGCGCAATTGACTGGGGAGTCCGTCGCCAGTTGCTCGTACCACCTGCGCATCCTGGCCAAATACGGGTTGGTGGAGGAGGACACCCCGGCGGGACCGGGGCGGGAGAAGCCGTGGCGGGCGACGGCGCGGTCCACCGGCTGGCCGGGATACTCGGCGGACCCTGCCGTTGCCTCGGCGGCCGAGGCGCTGACCGTGGCGGTGGCGGAGAACTACTTCCACCGCATGGCCCGGGCGCAGGACGCGCGCCGGGAGTTGCCGCGCGAGTGGCAGGAGGCGGAGGTGTTCACGGACACCACGCTCTACCTGACGGCGGAGGAGCTGAGGGCGCTGGGGAAGCGGGTCGCCGGCGTCCTCGCGGAGTTCACCGACCGCGGGGACGACCCGAAGCTGCGTCCGGAAGGTGCCCGCCGGGTGCAGTGGCTCCAGGTCGCCTTCGCGGACACCGAGCCCGGGACGGAAACGGCGGGGAGCGGGGACGGATCATGACGGGCGGCGGTCGGTTGGCGGTGGCGGTGCGGCTGCCGGAACTGCTGCGGCAACGACCGTTCCGCCGCTACTGGAGCGGGCAGACCGCTTCGTTCTTCGGAGACCAGGTCACCTTCCTCGCGGTACCGCTCGCCGCCGTGCTGGTACTGCACGTCGACGCTGTCGAGATGGGCTGGCTGTCGACGGCGGGATTGCTGCCCGCGCTGCTGTTCTCCCTGGCTGCGGGCGCCTGGGCCGATGGCAGGGGACGGCGTCGCCAGATGATGATCGCCGCCGACCTCGGCCGGGCCGCGCTGATGGTCTCGATACCGGTCGCCTACGCCCTCGGGCATCTCACCCTCGTGCAGATGTACGGAGTGGTCTTCCTTGTCGGCACGCTCTCGGTGGTCTTCGACGTCTGCAACGTCACGCTGTTCGTCTCGCTCGTCGAACCGGAGCAGTACGTCAGGGGGAACACACTGGTCAACGGCAGCCGGGCGTTGTCATTCGTGGCCGGGCCGAGCGTCGGCGGTCTGCTGGTGCAGGTACTCGCCGCGCCGCTCGCACTGCTCGTGGACACGTTGTCGTACGTCTGGTCCGCCGGGCTGCTGGCCAGGATCGCCCCCGTCGAACCGCCGCCCGCCGAGCCGCGCAAAGGGCACTTCTCGGCCGGGCTGCGCTTCGTTGCCGACTCCCGGTCCCTGCGTGCGCTGGTGGCGGGTGCGGCCACGGTCAACTTCTTCAACTTCGTCTTCCACGCCCTGATGGTGCTCTACGCGGTTGACCAACTCGGTTTGAGTGCAGGCACGTTGGGCGTGGTGCTCGGTGCCGGGGCCGTCGGCGGGCTGGTCGGGGCGTTCGTCACCGGGCGGGTGGTTCGGGCGATCGGCATCGGGCCCACGGTGCTGCTCGGCTTTGTCGCCTTCCCCGCGCCACTGGTGCTGGTGCCGCTGGCCGGCGGGCCGAAGCCGCTGGTCCTGGCGGCGCTGTTCGGCGCCGAGTTCCTGTCCGGTATCGGGCTGATGCTGTTGGACATCGGCAGCGGTTCACTCCAGGCCGCGCTCATACCCGACGCTCTGCGGTCGCGGGTCAGCGGGGCGTTCCGGATGGTCAACTACGGGGTGCGGCCGCTGGGCGCGCTGGCCGGCGGACTGCTCGGCAGTTCGTTCGGGGTGCGGGCGACGCTGGGGGTGGCGGCTGTCGGCGGGGTGCTGGGGGTGCTGTGGGTGCTGCCGTCCCCCGTGCCGCGGATGCGTGAGCTGCCGGTCGGGGCCGGGGGTGGGCCGGCGTCCGGCGCGGGGTGAGGTGGGGCCTACGGGGTGTCGCGGTCCTCCTCGAGCCAGCCGCCGTGGTGGGAGGCGATGTCGTCGAGGGCCGCGGCGGCGGGGAGGTCGTCGGGGTCGTCGGATTCGACGATCACGAGCCACTGGGCGTCCTCGGCGTCGTCCTCGCCGGCGAGGGCGTCGCGCAGCACCCGCGGTTCGTCGGGGAGGTCGAACTGCTCGGAGAGGAGCTCGGCGACCTCCTCGGCCGCGTCGCGTTCGGGCAGCACCAGGACATGTCGTACGTCGGTCACCACGGCATTGTGCCCGAGGTGGGGGGGCCGGGTGTCGGTGGGGCGTGGGATGCTGGTCGGCGATGGCCAGGAAGACCGCTTCAGACGACGTACTCGCTCCGCTGACGCTCGCCGTCGGCCAGGAGGACCTGCTGCTGGACCGCGCGGTGCGCGAGGTGGTGACCGCGGCGAAGGCCGCCGACCCCGACACCGACGTGCGGGACCTGCCGTCGGAGGCGGTGCAGCCGGGCACGCTCGCGGAGCTGACGAGCCCGTCGCTGTTCGCCGAGCGCAAGGTCATCGTGGTGCGCAACGCGCAGGACCTGTCGGCGGACAGTGTGAAGGACGTCAAGGGGTATCTGGCCGCGCCCGCCGAGGAGATCATCCTGGTGCTGCTGCACGCGGGCGGCGCGAAGGGCAAGGCGCTGCTGGAGGCGGCCCGGAAGGCCGGGGCGCGCGAGGTGGCCTGCCCGAAGATGACCAAGCCGGCCGACCGGCTCGGGTTCGTCCGGCAGGAGTTCCGCACCCTCGGCCGGTCCGCGACCCCTGAGGCGGCACAGGCGCTGGTCGACGCGATCGGCAGCGATCTGCGCGAACTGGCCAGCGCCTGCGCCCAGTTGACCGCCGACGTGGACGGCACCATCGACGTCGACGTGGTGGCGCGCTACTACACCGGCCGGGCCGAGGCCACCGGCTTCGAGGTCGCCGACCTCGCGGTGACCGGGCGGGCCGCCGAAGCGCTGGAGCGGCTGCGGTGGGCACTGTCGGTCGGCCAGCCGCTGCCCGGCATCACCTTCGCGCTGGCCTCGGGGGTGCGGTCGATCGGCAAGCTCGCCTCGGCGCCGCGCGGCGCCAACCCCGGCCAGCTCGCCCGCGACCTCGGCATGCCGCCGTGGAAGATCGACCGGGTCCGGCAGCAGATGCGCGGCTGGTCCGCGGACGGCGTCTCGGTGGCCCTGCGCGCGGTCGCCGAGGCGGACGCGGCTGTCAAGGGCGGCGCCGCGGACCCGGCGTACGCGCTGGAGAAGGCGGTGGTCACCATCGCCCGCGCCGCCCGCTCCCGCACCTGACGCCACCCGCACCTGACGCCGCGCCCCGCGCCGAAGAACCCCGCTACGACTTGAGCTTCGGCAGCGTCGCCCGCGTCGCGGCCTTCACCCACGTCGCCCCCTGCGTGGCCGTCGCCGGGGAACTGGAGCTGCCGACCGAGTAGTTGCTCCACTGCATGGTGTACGTCACCCAGCCGTCGCGCACCGCGAGCGTCACGTAGGAACTGCTCGTCGTGGTGTCGCTGACGAGGTACGCCTCGTCGCCGTAGCCCTTGACCGGGGTCACCGTGTAGTGGTCCGTGTGCTGGGTGTAGCTGCGCCAGCTGTCGGCGAACTCCCCGCTGGGGTCGGTCTTCTTGTGCAGGTCCACCTCGACGTACACGTACGAGTCGGGGTACGACTCGGACTCCTGCTGGAGGCTCTCGTCGCAGTACATCTCGTCCAGCGTCGGGGTCTTGGCGGTGTATTGCGTCGGGTCGTCGTCGTCCTTCGGGTAGGTGGACTTGAAGGCCGACAGGTCGACGGAGTCGCAGAGCTTGCTGACGAGCTTGTACCCGCGCAGGTCGGCCTTGGGCGAGGAGTCCTTGCCGAACAGCAGCACCCCGCCGCCCCACAGCGCCGATGCCACCACGGCGCCCACCACCGCCCACAGCACCGCCCGCCCAGCACCGCCGGAGCCCTGCGCCGCCCCGGGCGCACCCGGCATCCCCGGCGCACCCGGCGGCAGGTAGTACCCCTGTGTCGGCGGCTGCGGCGCGGCACCGGGCTGCCCGGGCTGCCCCGGCTGTCCCGGCTGGGCCACCCCCGGCTGCCCCGGCACCGGCGGCCCGAAGGCGCCCGCCTGCGCGTAAGGATTGTGCTGGGCCGGTACCGGCGTCCCGTACCCGCCGACCCCCGGGGCTTGCGGCGCCTGCGGGGGCGTCGGTGCCGAGCCGGGAACAGGCGGCGCGGGCTGCTGGTAGGGGTTCGAACTCGGCTGCTCGGGCGGCGTCGACATACGCCGAGACTAGCGGCAGCGGTACCCCTGCGGGGATGGTCGGTCACGGAACGCTCACGTCCCCGTGACGTCCTCGCGACCTGGCGGTACGCAGGTGACGTGAGGGGCGGCCCGGGACGTGCGAGAGCCCGCCCGGGCGGACCCGGGCGGGCTCTCGGAAAGACGTCCGGCGCCGCAGGCACGTGGCGAACGTCCGCGTGCGGCGCGCTGGGTCGGGGCCGTGCCGGTCCGGGCGGTAGAGGGGCCGCTCGTTCCGGTTGCCGGCGGTGCCGCGATCCGTGACGTGGTCCGGCTGTCCAGCTGTCCTGCTCGTTCAGCGGTCCCGGTGGTTTCAGCGATCCGCTGCTCTCAGCCGTCCCGCTGGTTCAGCCGTCCCGCTGGTTCAGCGGTCCTGCTGGTTCAGCCCTGGAGCGCGGAGACCGACTGAGCCAGCGCCGACTTCTTGTTGGCGGCCTGGTTCTTGTGGATGACGCCCTTGCTCACGGCCTTGTCGAGCTTGGCGGAGGCGGCGCGCGCGGCAGCGGTGGCCTTCTCGCTGTCGCCGGCCGCGACGGCCTCGCGGGTGCGGCGGATCGCGGTCTTCAGCTCGGACTTGACGGCCTTGTTGCGCTGGCGCGCCTTCTCGTTGGTCTTGTTGCGCTTGATCTGGGACTTGATGTTCGCCACGAAAGAGCCTTCTCAGGTTCGTCTGGCCGCCGGCTTGTGCCGTCGGCGGGTCGAGCAGAGTGCGCGCCTCGGGTAGAGGGCACGAGACGCACCGGCCCAGGCTAGCAGCAGCACGCGCGCCCTCCCAAACCGTGCCCGCCCCCCGGTCATGGGACTATGGGGGACAGTCCGCCCGTCCTCACGTTCTCAAGAAACTGGACCCCGCGTGCCCGCGACCCCTTCTCCTCTGCCGCACGACGTCCCGGAGCCGAGCCGTACCGACCCGGCGCTGATCCGGAACTTCTGCATCATCGCCCACATCGACCACGGCAAGTCGACGCTGGCCGACCGGATGCTCCAGCTCACCGGCGTCGTCGACCAGCGGCAGATGCGCGCCCAGTACCTCGACCGGATGGACATCGAGCGCGAGCGCGGCATCACGATCAAGTCGCAGGCCGTCCGCCTGCCGTGGGCGCCGACCGCCGGCGACGACCAGGGCCGCACCCACATCCTCAACATGATCGACACCCCCGGCCACGTGGACTTCACCTACGAGGTGTCCCGCTCGCTGGCCGCCTGCGAGGGCACGATCCTGCTGGTCGACGCGGCCCAGGGCATCGAGGCGCAGACGCTGGCCAACCTCTACCTCGCGATGGAGAACGACCTCACCATCGTGCCGGTGCTCAACAAGATCGACCTGCCGGCCGCCCAGCCGGAGAAGTTCGCCGAGGAACTGGCCAACCTGATCGGCTGCGACCCCGCCGACGTGCTGCGGGTCTCCGCGAAGACCGGCGTCGGCGTGGACGCGCTGCTGGACCGGGTGGTCCGCGACGTGCCGGCCCCGGTCGGCGTCGCCGACGCGCCCGCCCGCGCGATGATCTTCGACTCCGTCTACGACTCCTACCGCGGCGTGGTCACCTATGTCCGGGTGATCGACGGGCAGCTCACCAAGCGCGAGCGGATCAGGATGATGTCCACCGGCGCCGTGCACGAGCTGCTGGAGATCGGCACCAACTCCCCGGAGATGCTCGCCGCCGACGGCCTGGGCGTCGGCGAGGTCGGCTACCTGATCACCGGGGTGAAGGACGTACGCCAGTCCAAGGTCGGTGACACCATCACCACCCAGTCGGCCGGCGCGACCGAGGCGCTGGGCGGCTACAAGGACCCCAAGCCGATGGTCTTCTCCGGCCTCTACCCGCTGGACGGCTCGGACTACCCGGAGCTGCGCGAGGCGCTGGACAAGCTCCAGCTCAACGACGCGGCGCTGGTCTACGAGCCCGAGACGTCCGCCGCCCTCGGCTTCGGCTTCCGCGTCGGCTTCCTCGGCCTGCTCCACCTGGACGTGATCCGGGAGCGGCTGGAGCGCGAGTTCGGCCTCGACCTGATCGCCACCGCCCCCAACGTGGTCTACCGGGTCACGATGGAGGACGGCACCGAGCACACCGTCACCAACCCCAGCGAGTTCCCCGAGGGCAAGATCGCCGAGGTGCACGAGCCGGTGGTGCGCGCCACCGTGCTCGCCCCCACCGAGTTCATCGGCGCGATCATGGAGCTGTGCCAGAACCGGCGCGGCTCGCTGCTGGGCATGGACTACCTCTCCGAGGACCGGGTGGAGATCCGCTACACCCTGCCGCTGGCGGAGATCGTCTTCGACTTCTTCGACCAGCTGAAGTCCAAGACCCGCGGCTACGCCTCGCTGGACTACGAGCCCACCGGCGAGCAGGCCGCCGACCTGGTGAAGGTCGACATCCTGCTGCACGGCGACAAGGTCGACGCGTTCTCCGCGATCACCCACAAGGAGAAGGCGTACGCCTACGGGGTGCGGCTGGTCGGCAAGCTGCGCACGCTGATCCCGCGGCAGAACTTCGAGGTGCCGATCCAGGCCGCCATCGGCGCCCGGGTGATCGCCCGCGAGACGGTCCGCGCCATCCGCAAGGACGTCCTCGCCAAGTGCTACGGCGGCGACATCTCCCGCAAGCGCAAGCTGCTGGAGAAGCAGAAGGAGGGCAAGAAGCGGATGAAGATGGTGGGCAACGTCGAGGTGCCGCAGGAGGCGTTCATCGCGGTGCTGTCCACCGACAGCGAGGGCGAGGCCAAGGCGAAGAAGTAGCGCCGCGCGCGGTGGGCGGGGGACAGGCGGGGGCGGGCGGCGCGGTCACGGTTTGCGACCCGCCGCCCGTCCCCCCTTACATCACGGACGTATGGCCTCTACCCTGATCGCGGATAGGTTACTGGTGAGTTAAGAACGCCGTTCGGGCCCGGAGGTTGTCGTGACCGACACGCAGACGTTGATCGAGAACCGGCCGCCGTCCGTGGCCACGCTCTTCCTGGAGCGCGTCGACGCGACGCCGGACGCCGAGGCGTACCGCATGCCGGTGCCACCCGCGTCCGGGGAGGGCCCCGACGAGTGGCGGTCGCTGACCTGGGGCCAGGCCGCCACCAGGGTCCACGCCATCGCCGCCGGCCTGATGGACCTCGGGGTGCGCCCCGAGGAGCGGGTCGCGATCGCCGCGAACACCTCGGTGGACTGGATTCTGGCCGACCTCGGCGTGCTTTGCGCCGGCGCGGCGACCACCACCGTCTACCCGTCGACCAACGCCGACGAGACCGCGTTCATCCTCGCCGACTCCGGCAGCCGGGTGCTGATCGCCGAGGACGCCGCGCAGCTGGCCAAGGCCCGCGCGCGCCGCGCCGAGCTGCCCGACCTCGCGCACGTGGTGGTGATCGACCCGGCCGCCGCCACCGACGCCGACAACGACGGCTGGGTGCTGTCGCTGGCCGACCTGGAGAAGCGCGGCGCCGCCTACCTGGAGCAGCACCCGACCGCCGTCACCGACGCGGTGGCCGCGCTCACGAAGGACCAGCTCGCCACCCTGATCTACACCTCCGGCACCACCGGCCGCCCCAAGGGCGTGCGCCTGCCGCACGACGCCTGGGCGTACATGGCCCGCGCCATCCAGGCGGTCGGGCTGCTCGACGAGAACGACGTGCAGTACCTGTGGCTGCCGCTCGCCCACGTCTTCGGCAAGGTGCTCACCGCCGGGCACATCACCATCGGCCACGTCACCGCCGTGGACGGCCGGGTCGACAAGATCATCGAGAACCTGCCCGCGGTCCGCCCCACCTACATGGCCGCCGTGCCGCGGATCTTCGAGAAGGTCTACAACGGGGTCGCCGCCAAGGCCAGGGAGGGCGGCAGCGCCAAGTACAAGATCTTCCAGTGGTCCGCGCAGGTCGCCCGCGACTACGCCAAGGCCGCACAGAACAGCATGCGGCTGACCGGCTCCCCGACCGTCCCGCTGTCGCTGCGCAGCAAGCACGCGATCGCCGACCGGCTGGTCTACAGCAAGCTGCGCGAGGCGTTCGGCGGCAGGCTGCGCGCCTGCGTCTCCGGGTCGGCCGCGCTCGCCCCCGAGATCGGCTTCTTCTTCGCCGGCGCCGGCATCCACATCCTGGAGGGCTACGGCCTGACGGAGTCCAGCGCGGCGAGCTTCGTCAACCCCGGGGAGTCCTACCGCACCGGCACCGTCGGCAAGGCGCTGCCCGGCCTGGAGGTGCGCATCGCGGAGGACGGCGAGATCCTGCTGCGCGGCCCGGGCATCATGCAGGGCTACCACGGGCTGCCCGAGCAGACCGCCGAGGTGCTGGAGCCCGACGGCTGGTTCCACACCGGGGACGTCGGGGAGCTGTCGCCCGACGGCTTCCTGAAGATCACCGACCGCAAGAAGGACCTGATCAAGACCTCCGGCGGCAAGTACATCGCGCCGGCCGAGGTCGAGGGCCAGTTCAAGGCGGTGTGCCCGTTCGTCAGCAACGTCCTGGTGATCGGCGGCGGCCGCAACTTCTGCTCCGCGCTGCTCGCCCTCGACGAGCCCGCGCTGCTGGGCTGGGCCGGCGACAACGGCCTGGCGGGCCGCTCCTACGCCGAACTCGTCGGCACCGAGCAGGTGCGCGAGCTGATCGACGGCTACGTCCAGGAGCTGAACGCGGGGCTCCAGCGCTGGCAGAAGATCCGCCAGTTCCGCATCCTCCCGCGCGACCTCGACGTGGAGCACGGCGACCTCACGCCCAGCCTCAAGCTGAAGCGGCCGGTCGTCGAGCGCGAGTTCGCGCCGCTGATCGACGAGATGTACGCGGGCGCCGTCGAGGCGTAGCCGGGGCAGGCCGTACGGCGCCCGGTCCGCGGTGCGCGCGGGTGGCGGATACTGGACGGATGCCATCCGTACTCCCCGACGGGGAACCCGTGCCCGCGGACGGCGCCCTGCCGGCCGCCGCGCTCGCGGCCGCCGCCGGTCGCCCGCTCGGCTTCTACCTGCACGTGCCGTACTGCGCCACCCGCTGCGGCTACTGCGACTTCAACACCTACACCGCGAGCGAACTGCGCGGCTCGGGCGGCGCGCTGGCCTCGCGGGACAACTACGCCGACGTGCTCGTCGAGGAGGTCCGGCTCGCCCGCAAGGTGCTCGGCGACGACCCCCGCCAGGTCGACACCGTGTTCGTCGGCGGCGGCACCCCCACGCTGCTGCCCGCCGCCGACCTCGGGCGGATGCTCGCCGCGATCCGCGACGAGTTCGGTCTCGCGCCGGACGCCGAGGTCACCACCGAGGCCAACCCGGAGTCCGTCGACCCGGCCTACCTCGCCGAACTGCGGGCGGCCGGCTTCGACCGGGTGTCCTTCGGCATGCAGAGCGCCCGGCAGCACGTGCTGAAGGTGCTGGACCGCACGCACACCCCCGGGCGCCCCGAGGCATGCGTCGCCGAGGCCCGTGCCGCCGGGTTCGACCACGTCAACCTCGACCTGATCTACGGCACCCCCGGGGAGAGCGACGCCGACTGGCACGCGTCGCTGGACGCGGCGATCGCCGCCGGACCCGACCACGTCTCGGCGTACGCGCTGATCGTGGAGGAGGGCACCCAGCTGGCCCGGCGCATCCGCCGCGGCGAGGTGCCGACGACCGACGACGACGTGCACGCCGACCGCTACCTGATCGCCGAGGAGCGGCTGTCCGCCGCCGGCTACGGCTGGTACGAGGTGTCCAACTGGGCCACCGGTCCGGCCGCGCGCTGCCGCCACAACGAGCTGTACTGGACCGGCGCCGACTGGTGGGGCGCCGGGCCCGGCGCGCACAGCCATGTCGGCGGGGTGCGCTGGTGGAACGCCAAGCACCCGGGCGCCTACGCGCAGGCCCTCGCGGAGGGGCGCAGCCCCGGGGCGGGCCGCGAACTGCTCAGCGCCGAGGACCGCCGGATCGAGCGGGTCCTGCTGGAGCTGCGGCTCGCCGACGGCTGCCCGCTGGACATCCTCGCGGAACAGGGTGCCGCGGCCGCCGCCCGGGCGGTAAGGGACGGCCTCCTGGAGCCCGGTCCTTACGGTGAGGGCCGCGCCGTCCTCACGCTGCGCGGCCGCCTGCTCGCCGACGCCGTGGTCCGGGACCTGGTCGACTGAAGGCCCCGGCCGCCCCCGGCTACGGCGCCGTCACGAAGTCGATCAGGTGCTCCACGGCGCCCAGCAGCTCCGGCCGCAGGTCCTTGTACGACGCGACCGACGCCAGGATGCGCTGCCACGCCTCGCCCGTCGTCAGGTCGCTCCAGCCCAGCGCCCGGCACACACCGGTCTTCCAGTCCTCGCCGCGCGGCACCCGCGGCCACTCCGCGATGCCCACCGACGACGGCTTCACCGCCTCCCACACGTCGATGAACGGGTGGCCGACCACCAGCACGTCCTCGTTCGTGACGGACGCGGCGATCCGGGACTCCTTCGAGCCCGGCACCAGGTGGTCCACCAGGACGCCCAGCCGCGCGTCCGGGCCGGGGGAGAACTCCCGCACGATCGCGGGCAGGTCGTCCACGCCCTCCAGGTACTCCACGACCACGCCCTCGACCCGCAGGTCATGGCCCCACACCCGCTCCACCAGCTCCGCGTCGTGGCGGCCCTCCACGTAGATCCGCCCCGCCCGGGCCACCCGCGCCTTCGCGCCCTGCACCGCGATCGACCCCGACGCCGACAGCAGCGGCCCCCGGGGCGCCGGCGCCCCGCCCCGCGGCCGTACGAGGGTGACCGTCCGCCCGTCGATCAGGAAGCCGCGCGGCGCCATCGGGAACACCCGCAGCTTCCCGAAGCGGTCCTCCAACGTCACGGTCAGGCCCTCGGCGGTCTTCTCGACCCGCACCACGGCCCCGCAGAAACCCGTGCGGATCTCTTCGACCACCAGGTCCCGTTCTGCGGCCACTTCCGGTGCCGGGTCGGACTTCTTCCACGGCGGTGTGAGGTCAGGGTCATAACTCCTGCTGCGCATGCGCACGATCGTAGAGCCTGACCCCCCGCCGTTCCCGGATCTGCCGGCTCCGGGACCACCTGTCGTCAGTGGCTGGTCGCGCAGTTCCCCGCGCCCCTTTTGGGTACGCAGCGTTCTTTCGCGGAGGGGCCGCACATACTCAGGGGCGCGGGGAACTGCGCGACCAGCCCACCACCGGCAGGTGGTCCCGGAGCCGGCAGGACGGGGCAGCCTAGGGGGTCAGGGCACCCCGAAACCGGCGGACGAAGCGCGCGTCGACCACCGCGCCGTGCCCGGGGACGTAGCGCGCGGTCTCGCCGCCGAGGGCGAGGAGGGCGTCCAGCGCGGTCGGCCACTGCGCGGGGACGGCGTCGGGTCCGGCCTGGGGCGGCCCGGACTCCTCCACGAGGTCGCCGCAGAACAGCACCGAGGGATCGCTCGGGCTGGTACCGGGCACGTGCACCACGATGTCGTGGCCGGTGTGCCCCGGCCCGGGGTGGAGCAGGGTCACCGGCCGGTCCCCGAGGTCAAGGGCGAGCCGGTCGAGGACGGGCCGGGTCGGCCGGCGCAGCGCGGCGGCCGCGGCGGCGGCCTCCGCCGGATCGACGCCGTGCGCGACCGCGTCCGCCCGCATCGCCTCGGCGTCCCCGGCCGGCGGGCCGCCGAGCGCGCGGTGCCCGTACACCTCGGCCTCGGGGAAGGCCGCAGCGCCGAAGACGTGGTCGAAGTGCCCGTGGGTGAGCACGACATGGGTCACCGGCCGCCCGGTCAGCGCTTCGGCCTGCGCCCGCAGTTCCGCGCCCTCGCGCAGCGTGGACCCGGTGTCCACCATCAGCACCCCGTCCGTGCCGACCACCAGCCCGATGGTCACGTCGAGGTGCGGCAGCCGCCGCCGGGCGACTCCCGGGGCGAGCTGCTCCCACCCCGACCCGCCGGCGCCCGGCACCGCCCCGGCTCCGGCCCTCTCCTCATCGCTCACGACCCGACGCTATCGCCCCGCCCGCGCCGCCGCGCGCGGGCACCCGCCCCCGGCGCCCCCCCCTCACGCCCCCACCCGCCCTCCGTCCGCACGCGCGCCCGGGCCGGCGTACGTACCGCGCGTATCGCCCGTACCGCCCGTACCGGGCCGCCGGGCAAGACCGGATCGCCGTCGCTCTTGCCGAGCCCTTGCCGCCGCGCCGTACACTGACTGCGGGAGTGTTGGCACTCGAAACGGCGGAGTGCCAGGCCGCAGGGTCGGGACAACGGGTTGGAGGTGCGCGATGCTGAGCGAACGCAGACTCGAAGTGCTGCGCGCCATCGTCCAGGACTACGTCGGTACCGAGGAACCCGTCGGATCGAAGGCGCTCACCGAGCGCCACTCGCTCGGCGTCTCCCCGGCCACCGTGCGCAACGACATGGCGGTGCTGGAGGACGAGGGGTACATCGCGCAGCCCCACACCAGCGCCGGCCGTATCCCCACCGACAAGGGCTACCGCCTCTTCGTGGACCGGCTCGCCGGGGTCAAGCCCCTGTCGGGCGCCGAGCGCCGCGCGATCCAGAACTTCCTGGAGGGCGCCGTCGACCTCGACGACGTGGTGGCCCGCACGGTCCGGCTGCTCGCCCAGCTCACCCGGCAGGTCGCCGTGGTGCAGTACCCGTCGCTGACCCGCTCGTCGGTGCGGCACGTGGAACTGCTCTCGCTCGCGCCGGCCCGGGTGATGCTGGTGCTGATCACCGACACCGGCCGGGTGGAGCAGCGGATCATCGACTGCCCCGGCCCGGTCGGCGAGACGGTCCTGGCGGACCTGCGCGCCCGGCTCAACAGCCGGGTCACCGGCCGCCGCTTCCCCGATGTGCCGCCGCTCGTGCAGGACCTGGCGGACAGCTTCGACCCCGACGACCGCCCGTCGGTCGCCGCGGTGCTCAGCACCCTCCTCGAAACCCTCGTCGAGGAGAAGGAGGAGCGGATCATGCTGGGCGGCGCCGCCAACCTGACCCGCTTCCACCACGACTTCCCGCTCACGATCCGGCCGGTGCTCGAAGCGCTGGAGGAGCAGATGGTGCTCCTCAAACTCCTCGGGGAGACCGCCGACGGCACCATGACCGTCCGGATCGGGCATGAGAATTTTCACGAGGGCCTCAATTCCACCTCCGTGGTGGCGGTCGGCTACGGTTCGGGCGACGAGGCAGTCGCCAAGCTAGGCGTGGTCGGACCGACCCGCATGGACTACCCCGGAACGATGGGAGCGGTACGCGCAGTGGCACGTTACGTCGGACAGATCCTGGCGGAGTCGTAGGTGGCCACGGACTACTACGCCGTACTCGGCGTGCGTCGCGACGCGGGCCCGGACGAGATCAAGAAGGCGTTCCGCCGCCTCGCCCGTGAGCTGCACCCGGACGTCAACCCCGACCCGAAGACCCAGGAGCGGTTCAAGGAGATCAACGCGGCCTACGAGGTCCTCTCCGATCCGCAGAAGAAGCAGGTCTACGACCTCGGCGGCGACCCGCTGTCCGCGGCGGGCGGCGGGGGCGGTGCGGGCGGCTTCGGCGCCGGCTTCGGCAACTTCAGCGACATCATGGACGCCTTCTTCGGCCAGTCCTCGCAGCGCGGCCCGCGGTCGCGCACCCGGCGCGGCCAGGACGCGATGATCCGGCTGGAGATCGAGCTGGACGAGGCCGCGTTCGGCACCACCAAGGACATCCAGGTGGACACCGCGGTCACATGCGGCACCTGCAACGGGGAGGGCGCCGCGCCCGGCACCTCCGCGCAGACCTGCGACATGTGCCGCGGCCGCGGTGAGGTCTCCCAGGTCACCCGCTCCTTCCTCGGCCAGGTCATGACCTCCCGGCCCTGCCCGCAGTGCCAGGGCTTCGGCACCGTGGTGCCCACCCCGTGCCCGGAGTGCGCGGGCGACGGGCGGGTGCGCTCGCGCCGGACCCTGACGGTGAAGATCCCGGCCGGTGTCGACAACGGCACCCGTATCCAGCTCGCCGGCGAGGGCGAGGTCGGCCCCGGCGGCGGCCCGGCCGGCGACCTCTACGTGGAGATCCGCGAGCTGCCGCACTCGGTGTTCCAGCGCCGCGGCGACGACCTGCACTGCACCGTCACGATCCCGATGACGGCGGCCGCGCTCGGCACCAAGTGCCCGCTGGAGACGCTGGACGGCCTGGAGGAGATCGACGTACGGCCCGGCACCCAGTCCGGCCAGTCGATCCCGCTGCACCAGCGCGGCATCACGCACCTGCGCGGCGGCGGCCGCGGCGACCTCATCGTGCACGTCGAGGTCGTCACGCCGCACAAGCTCGACGCCGAGCAGGAGGAGCTGCTGCGGCGGCTGGCGAAGCTGCGCGGCGAGGAGCGGCCCACCGGGCAGTTCGCGCCCGGCCAGCAGGGGCTGTTCTCACGGCTGAAGGACGCGTTCAACGGCCGCTAGACCGTGGGCGGGGGCCGGGTGAACCGGCCCCCGACGCGCGGGGCACCACACCCTACGTGACACGATGACCACATGCCCGCGTTGACCGATCTCTCCTCCTTTTCGGCGTACCCGATCGTGCAGGCCCCGATGGCCGGGGGTGCCTCCAACCCGCGGTTGGCGGCCGCCGTGTCGGGGGCCGGCGGCCTCGGCTTCCTCGCTGCCGGGTACAAGACGTCCGAGGCGATGTACCAGGAGATCCGGCAGCTGCGCGACGCCACGTCGCAGCCGTTCGGGGTGAACCTGTTCATGCCGCAGCCCGCCACCGTGGACCCGTCCGCGGTCGCGGTCTACGCCGAGCAGCTCGCCGGCGAGGCCGCCTGGTACGACACCGCGCTCGGCGACCCGGACACCGGTTCCGACGACGCCTACGACGCGAAGGTCGCGGTGCTGCTGGAGGACCCCGTGCCGATGGTGAGCTTCACCTTCGGCTGCCCCGACCGGGCCGTGCTGGACGCCTTCACCAAGGCCGGCACGTACACCGTGGTCACCGTCACCACGCCCGCGGAGGCGCTGGCCGCGCAGTGGGCCGGGGCGGACGCGGTGTGCGTCCAGGGCATCGAGGCCGGCGGCCACCAGGGCACCCACCGCGACGACCCGCAGCTCGACGGCACCGGGCTCGGCCTGCTCACGCTGATCACCCAGGTCCGCGAGGCGGTGCAGCTGCCGATGATCGCCGCCGGCGGGCTGATGCGGGGCGAGCAGATCGCCGCGGTGCTCGCCGCGGGCGCCTCCGCGGCCGCGCTGGGCACCGCGTTCCTGGTCTGCCCGGAGTCGGGCGCGTCCCCGCTCCACAAGCAGGCGCTCACCGACCCGGTGTACGCCCGTACCGAGGTGACCCGGGCCTTCAGCGGCCGCCCGGCGCGCGGCCTGCTCAACCGCTTCGTACGCGAGCACGGCCGCTACGCCCCGCCCGGCTATCCGCAGGTGCACCATCTGACGCAGCCGGTGCGCCGGGCCGCGGCCGGGCTCGGCGACCCGCAGGCGATGGCGCTGTGGGCCGGGCAGGGCCACCGGCTGGCGCGGGAGCTGTCGGCGGGCGCGCTCGTGGAGACCCTGGCGGCCGAACTGCACGCCGCGCAGGGGGCCCGCGCATGACCGCCCCGGTGTTCCTCGTCGGCCCCGCCGCGCTCGACGGCGCCCCGGCGGTCGTACGGCTCGACGGCGCCGAGGGGCGGCACGCGGTGTCGGTGCGGCGGCTCCAGCCCGGCGAGGAGATCGTGCTGACCGACGGCGCCGGGCGGGCGGTGAGCGGCGTGGTCGCCGCGGTCGCCGGGAAGGACGTGCTCGACGTCGAGGTGCGCGAGCAGCGGATCGAGGCCGCGCCGGCGGTGTCCGTCACCGTCGTGCAGGCGCTGCCCAAGGGCGACCGCGGCGAGCTGGCGGTGGAGACCATGACCGAGGCCGGGGTGGACGCGGTCGTGCCGTGGGCGGCGTCGCGCTGCGTCACCCAGTGGCGTGGCGAGCGCGGCGCGAAGTCCCTGGCGAAGTGGCGGGCCACCGCCCGCGAGGCGGCCAAGCAGGCGCGGCGCCTGCGTTTCCCCACCGTCGCGGAACAGGTGACGACCCGTCAACTGAGCACCCTGCTCGCCGACGCGGACTTCGCCGCGGTACTCCACGAAGAGGGCGCGTCCCCGCTCGCGACCGCCGAACTGCCCGCCACCGGCTCCGTCATGCTCGTGGTCGGCCCCGAAGGCGGCGTCTCCCCCGAGGAGTTGGCCCTCTTCGCCGCCGCGGGCGCCCCCTCCTACCGCCTGGGCCCCACCGTCCTGCGCACCTCCACCGCCGGCGTAGCAGCCCTCTCCCTCCTGATGACCCGCACCGGCCGCTGGGGGTAGGCCTGTTGCCGCCGGTGCGCGGGCGCGGGGCGGCTCAGGGGCGGCGGAAGAGGGCGGTGTGGAGGAAGGGCTCGCCGAAGTGGGGGGAGTCCGCGGGCTCGTCGCGCATCGGGCGGATCTCCACCTCGGTGAGGTCGGCGAAGATCCGCCGGAGGTCGTCGGGGCGGTAGGCGAGGCCGCCGTGCAGGGCGCCGTCGCGGTAGAAGTCCGCGTCGGGTACTTCGGAGCCCATCTTGCCGCTCGCGAAGCAGGACAGCCCGAAGTGGCCGCCCGGCGCGAGGTGCCGGTCGAGCAGGGCGAGGTAGCTGATCCGTCGGTGCGGCGGCAGGTGGTGGAAGCAGCCGGAGTCGAAGACCAGGTCGTACGTGCCGTGCAGAGGTACCGCCTGCGGGTCGAACACGTTTCCCCGGTGGAAGCGCACCGCGGCGCCGGCCGCCTCCGCACGGCTGCGCGCCCACTCCAGCGCCGCCGCGGACAGGTCGACCGCGTCGACGTCGAAGCCCGCGCGGGCCAGGTACAGCGCGTTCCGCCCCGGCCCGCACCCCAGCTCCAGCGCCCGCCCGGGCGCCACCGGCCCGCCCTCCACGTACGACACCAGGTTCTCGTCCGGCTTCTCCACGAAGAACGGAATCCCGCGCTCCCGGTCGGCGTAGAACCCGTCCCACCACCCGGCGCCCTCCTCCCCCCACCGGTCCCCGCCCCCCGCGAACACCCCGTCCAGCACCCGCAGCAAGTCCTCGACCGACCGCACATCACGCCCCATCCGGCGCCCCTCCCGCTGTTTGTCCCTGTGGTGAAAGCACGGCTACCTGCACGCGCCCGACGTGACTTTCGTGCGGACGGTGTACATCGGCTCCTTCTTCGGGTCGGGCGACTGCCGTTGGGCCGCGGCCGGTGCCAGACGGGCCGACAGGATGACCAGGCACGCCTGGTGGTCGGTCGCCCGCAGGTCGTCGTAGCTCTTCTCCACCATGCCGGTGATGACGTAGCTGTCCACCGCGCCCGGCGGCGGCCGGTGGGCCTCCGCGTCGATCGTCAGGCCGTCCTTGCTGTAGGAGAAGCCGTAGCTGTTGTACGGGTACCCGAACTCCTCGTTCACCGCGTCCTCGAAGGCGCTCTCGTCGGGGATCTTGTCGATCGGTGCCTCGGCCAGGACCGGTTCGGTGTCGAAGGCCGAGGCGACCGTGTCCGCGCGTTGCCGCACCGAGGCGTCGGTCCAGTGCGGCGGGCGGTTCTGTGCGTGCAGGTGCACGAAGAAGACGGCCGTCAGGGCGTAGATCACCATGCGCAGCGCCGCGCGGTACACCGCGGTGTCCGTCGGTACGTCGACGGTGCCGTCGGAGTGCCACCGGTGCGGCAGGTTCCGGTACAGGCCGACCGCGTCGAGCGTCAGGCACACGCCGATGCCGCACTCGGCGATGACGAACTGGGTGGTTTCGCTGAACCCCAAGGAGTCGAATAACGTCACTGCTGCCCCCTCGTAACTCCCCCCATCCGACACCTTGTTCGGGCCTTCCACCTGCCGTTTTCGGCAATCGAGACCCTGCGGTGACCTTCCGGTGGCGGAAGCGGGCGCTCCGCTGCCGCGGGAGGGAGGGGCTGGTGCGGGGCGTACGGGAGCGTGGTCCGGCGGTCGCTGAGGCGGTGATACCGAACCCGGACATATCGGTGACGCGACTGTGGCGCGATCCGGGTGCTCTTCGCACTTCGGGCGGGCGAGAATCGAGTCGACCTTGGTTCCGCCGGGGAGATCGCGGAGCCGCACCGCAAGACGAGGAGCCCGAGTTGACGCGTCGTACCCACCGGAGGATTGCCGCCACCCTCGCCGCCACCGCACTCCTGGCGGCCACCGGCGCCGGCGTCGCGCAGGCGGCGTCGGCAGGAAGCGGCGCGCCGTCGGCCTGCCGCCCGGCCAACCACCTCGCGAAGATCACGCAGACGGCGAGCAGCGCCGGCCACCGCCACTACCGGGTCACCCTGACCGCGCCGAAGGGGTACGACTCCTGCACGCTGGCCGGCTCGCCG
Organism: Actinacidiphila sp. bgisy144; assembly: GCF_057708105.1. Classification (NCBI taxonomy): domain Bacteria; kingdom Bacillati; phylum Actinomycetota; class Actinomycetes; order Kitasatosporales; family Streptomycetaceae; genus Actinacidiphila; species Actinacidiphila sp. bgisy144. Next base: position 157,202 of record NZ_JBYIRM010000011.1, read on the forward strand.
ACCGGCGCGCACTTCACCGAGCACGGCAAGAGCGTCAAGCTCACCGCGCAGCGCTACGGCGCCCAGAGCGCCGCCGTGACCTTCGGCCCGGGCCACCCGGTGCACTTCGACATCCAGGTGCCGAGCGGCGCCTCCGCCCTGGCCGCGGACGAGGTGTCGTTCACCCTCCAGGCGCCCGGCGGCGAGATCCCGGGCCTGTCCTACGCCGACGGCCGGCTCCGCGTCGCCAAGGGGACGAAGATCGGGCCCGTCCAGCGCGGCGCCTGACCGCGGGCGCCCCCGGACCCGGACCTGGACCCGGGGGCGGGGGCGCCATGCCCGGCCGGCGCGGGCGGGCGCCGGTCAGCTCGGCAGCGCCGGCGGCGACTTGGGCGGGGTGGCCGCCAGCGACTCCAGGGCCATCTCGATGGCCCGGTCGAGCTGGGGGTCGCGGCCGGCGCCGTAGTCCTGCGGGGTGACGACCACCTCGACGTCGGGGTCCACCCCGTGGTTCTCCACCGACCAGCCGAACCCCTCGAACCACAGCGCGTACTTCGGCTGGGTCACCGCGGTGCCGTCGACGAGCTGGTAGCGGCTGTCGATGCCGACCACGCCGCCCCAGGTGCGGGTGCCGACCACCGGGCCGATGCCGAGGGTGCGGATCGCGGCGTTGACGATGTCGCCGTCCGACCCGGAGAACTCGTTGGCGACCGCCACCACCGGCCCGCGCGGCGCGTCCTGCGGGTAGCTGAAGGGCAGGCCGTGCCGCGGCAGGTCCCAGCCGATGATCCGGCGGGCGAGCTTCTCCACGACGAGCTGCGAGGTGTGCCCGCCGCGGTTCTCGCGGACGTCGACCACCAGCCCGTCGCGGGCCATCTCCACCCGCAGGTCGCGGTGGAGTTCGGCCCAGCCGTTGCTGACCATGTCGGGCACGTGCAGGTATCCCAGCCGCCCGCCCGAGGCCCGGTGGACGTAGGCGCGCCGGTCGGCGACCCAGTCGTGGTAACGCAGCGCCTCCTCACTGGCCAGCGGCACCGCGACCACGTGCCGGACCTGGCCGCCCGCGGCAGGGGCGACGGTCAGCTCGACCGGCTTGCCCACGGTGCCCACCAGCAGCGGCGCCGGGCCGGTCCGCGGGTCGACCGGCACCCCGTCGACCGCGAGGAGGGCGTCCCCGGCGCGCACCGCCACTCCGGGTGCCGCCAGCGGCGAGCGGGCCCGCGGGTCGGACGACTCGCCGGGCAGCACCCGGTCCACCCGCCAACTGCCGTCCTGTGCACGGGAGATGTCCGCGCCGAGCAGCCCCTGGTTGCGGCGCGGGTCGCCGGCGCCGCCGGGCGGGGTGACGTACGCGTGCGAGGTGCGCAGCTCACCGTGCAGCTCCCACAGCAGGTCCACGAGGTCGTCGTGGGTGGCCACCCGGTCCAGCAGCGTGCGGTACCGCGCGCCGATCGCGTCCCAGTCGAGGCCGCCCATGTCGGCCCGCCAGAAGTGGTCGCGCGCGAGGCGGTGCGTCTCGTCGAACATCTGCCGCCACTCGTCGGCGGGGTTGACGGTGACCCGCACCCGGGACAGGTCGATGGTCGTCGAACCGTCGGCGTCGTCGTCGTACTTGCTGTCGGCCGGGCCGATCCGCAGCCGCGAGCCGCTGTTGACGAGGACCTTGGTGCCGTCGCCGGAGACCGCGAACGCCTCGGCGTCGGCGGCGATCTCCTCGACCTTCAACTGCCGCAGGTCGTAGCGCTCCAGGATGGACTCCGGCGGCTCCGCCTCGGGGGTGGCCAGCGCGGTGCCGAGGGTGCCGGTGAGCGGGTGGCGCAGCCACAGCACCGCGTTCTTGGCGGCGCGCAGCCCGGAGTAGTGGCCCGCCTCGACGGGGAAGGGCACGATGCGGTCGGCGATGCCCTCCGCGTCGACCTTGGTGGCGCGCGACCGTTCGCGGCTGCCGGGGCGGCCCGCGCCGGTGGACGTACCGGAAGCGGAGGAAGCGGCGGAGGCGGAAGCGGCGGACCCGGTCGGGCCCGCAGCCGGGTCGCCGGCGGCCGGGTCCGCGCCGCCCGCGTCGGCGCCCGCGCCCTCGCCCGCCTCGCCGCTGTCGTCGTCCGCGTCGTCGTCGTACGGGCGGCCGTGCCGCTGCGGGCCGAACGGCGACGGCGTGGTCGCGGCGAGCGTGATCAGATACGGGCGGCAGGCGTTGGGGAAGGACAGGTCGAACACGTGGGCGTCGTAGACCGGGTCGAAGGCCCGCTCGGACAGGAACGCCAGGTGCCGGCCGTCGGCGGTGAAGGCGGGGGCGTAGTCGATGAAGCGCAGCGGGGTCGCCGTCACCAGGGTCAGGTCCGCGGTGGAGGCGAGCATGATCTGCCGCAGCGAGCCCGGGCCGGGCTGGGACCAGGCCAGCCAGCCGGAGTCGGGGGAGAAGGCCAGGTCGCTCACGTCGGCGTGGTGCCAGGCGGACTCGGCGGCGGGGGTGCCGTCCTCGGCGGTCTCGGCGGCGGTCGGCACCTCGCGGACCTCGCCGGTCTGGGTGTCCACCAGCAGCAGCCGGCCGTCGTGCGAGGCGACCGCGATGCGGTGGCCGTCGGGGGAGACCTCGATCTCGTGCACCCGGCCGAGCCGTCCCGCGGCGAGCCGGCGCGGCGCGGTGTCCCCGGCGGGTCCGGTGGCCGGTCCGGTGGCCGGGGCGATCTCCAGCGCGTCGTCGCCGTCGGCGTCGGTCACCCACACCACGTACTGGTCGTCGCCCTGCGAGAACACCCGCGGGTGCCGGGTGCGTACGCCCGGCCGGGCCGACAGCACCCGCGCCGGGCCGCCGCGGTGGGTGATCCAGTGGGTGGTGCCGCGCACCTCCACCGCGCTGCCGCGGCCGGTGTGGTCGGGGCGGGCGTCGCCCAGGTAGGCGGCCGGACGGACCGGGTGGGGCTGCAAGTCCGTGCGCTGGCCGCCGAGTTCGATCTCCAGCGGGCGTGGGGCGGTGTCCTCGCCGAGGCCGTCCAGCACATGCAGGGTGCCGGCGCAGGTGTACACCACGCGGGTGCCGTCGGTGGCGGCGTGGCGCGCGTAGAACCCGCCGAGCGGGGTGTGGCGGCGCAGGTCGGTGCCGTCGGGGCGGCTGGAGTACAGCGCGCCCTGGCCTTCGTGGTCGGAGAGGAAGGCGATCCGGTCGCCGACCCACATCGGGCACTCGATGTTGCCGTCGATGTCCTGGTGCAGCCGCGCGAACTGCCCGCCGCCGTCCGGGTCGAGCCACAACTTGCCCGCGGTGCCGCCCCGGTAGCCCTTCCAGTACGCGGCCTCGCGCCCCATCGTCACCGACTGGAGCAGCACCGCGCCGTCCGGCCCGTACGCCAGGTCGCCGACCGGGCCGAGCGGGAGCCGGCGCGAGGGGCCGCCGTCCAGCGGCACCTGGTGCGCCCAGGTGCGGCGCAGCGACGCCTCGCCGGCGGTGGTGACCACCACCAGTTCGCCGTCGGGCGTCCAGGTGCGCACCGACGTCAGCGCGTTGCCCCAGTACGTCAGGCGGCGCGAGGGGCCGCCGGCCAGGTCCGCGACGTGCACCTCGGGGGCGCCGTCGCGGGTGGAGGTCCAGGCGACGACGGCGCCGTCCGGCGAGATCCGCGGGCGTTTGACCGGCATGTTGTCCGCGCTGACCCGCCACGCCCGTCCGCCGTCGAGCGGTGCGACCCACACGTCGTCCTCGGCGGTGAAGACGACCTGGCCGCCGTACGGGTGCGGGTTGCGCAGGTACGACGGGTGGTGCGTGCGGTGGGCGGAACCCGGAGGCTGTGTGGAGAGCGAGGACTGGGTCACGGTGCCAGCCTAGCCAGGATCAACGCCCGCGAGCAGTGGATATCGGATTCGCCCCGGGGGCCGGGGGAGCGGGCCGGTTCGTCAACAGGCCCCGAGTCCGCGCACGTCGAAGACCGTACGGCCGTCGACGGCGGCGGTGAGGTGGCCTTGGAGGCAGCGCAGGTCCGTCTGCCGGGTCACGTCGCCCTTCACCGTGATCTTCCGCTGGTCCTCGGTGCGGCCCAGGCAGTCCACCTTCGGGTCGTGCGCGTCCTCGGTCACGCCGCAGGACAGCCACTGCACCGCGACGTGGTCCCGCTTGAGGGCCTTCGTCGCCAACTGGTTGGTGCTCACCGACACGTTGGAGCTGTCCAGCCCGTCGACCGGCTCGCACCCCGCGACGGCCGCCAGCACCATGGCGGCGCCCGCCAGTCCCACACCCCGGTTCCACCCGATACGTCCCATCCCCCCAACGATGCCCGCCCCGCCCGGCCTCGGCCATCCCCCACACGGTGGACGCGCACCGGACGCGCGGACGCATGAACGCATGGACGCATGGACGCATGGCCGTACGGCTGGGGCGCCGCCCCCCGCGGCGGACCGCGGACCTTCGAGGACCCGGGGCGGCCGGGCCGATACGATGCCGGGTGGCGGGCCGGCGCGGGTGCCGGCGCGCGGACGGATGAGGCGAGCGGAAGAGCAAGGGGTGCCGCGGTGGCGGGAGAAGCGCAGCCGGACTGCCTGTTCTGCAAGATCGTGGCCGGGGACATCCCGGCGACGATCGTGCGGGAGACGGCGACCACGATCGCGTTCCAGGACATCAACCCCCAGGCGCCGACCCATGTGTTGGTGATCCCGCGGGCGCACTACGCGAACGCGTCCGAGCTGGCCGCCGGCGACCCGGCCGCCGCCGCGGACGTGCTGCGCGAGGCCGCCGTGGTGGCCGAGCAGGAGAAGGTGGCCGACACCGGCTACCGGATCGTCTTCAACACCGGCCCGGGCGCGGGCCAGACGGTCTTCCACGCGCACGCCCACGTGCTGGGCGGCCGCGACCTGCAACGGCTGGTCTGAGCCCCGTACGGACCCGCGCGCCATGTCGCCCCGCGAACTCGTCGTCCTCGGCACCGCCAGCCAGGTGCCGACCCGGCAGCGCAACCACAACGGCTACGTCCTGCGCTGGGACGACGAGGGCATCCTCTTCGACCCCGGCGACGGCACCCAGCGCCAGATGGCGCACGCCGGGGTGGCCGCACACGACCTGAACCGGATCTGCGTCACCCACTTCCACGGCGACCACAGCCTGGGCCTGGCCGGGGTGGTGCAGCGGATCAACCTGGACCGGGTGCCGCACCCGGTCACCGCGCACTACCCGGCCAGTGGGCAGCGCTACTTCGACCGGCTGCGGTACGCCACCGCCTACCACGAGACCGCCGACCTGCGCGCCCGGCCGCTCGACGCGGACGGCCCGATCGAGACCACCGCGCGCTTCACGCTGTCGGCGCGGCGGTTGTCCCACCCGGTGGAGGCGTACGGCTACCGGCTGGACGAGCCGGACGGGCGGCGGATGCTGCCCGAGCGGCTCGCCGCCCACGGCATCGCCGGACCGGACGTCGGACGGCTGCAACGGGACGGCGTGCTGCGCGGGGTGACGGTCGAGCAGGTCAGCGAGGTCCGGCCGGGCCAGTCCTTCGCCTTCGTGATGGACACCCGGATGTGCCCCGCGGTGCCCGAACTCGCCGACGGCTGCGACATGTTGGTGATCGAGTCCACGTTCCTGGACCAGGACGCCCGGTCCGCCGAGGAGTTCGGCCACCTGACGGCCGGCCAGGCGGGCCGGGTGGCCGCGGAGGCGGGTGTGCGGCACCTGGTGCTCACCCACTTCTCGCAGCGCTACCCCGACCCGGACGACTTCGGGCACCAGGCCCGCGCGGCGGGCTTCACCGGTGAACTCACCGTCGCCCACGACCTGATGCGCGTCCCGGTGCCCAAACGCCGTGCCGGCTGACCGGCTTCATCCGGTTACGGCAGGTAGTACATCGGGTTCGGCAGCTTGAACGAGCGGTCCGCGTGCCCGCCCTCGAGGTCGCTGTACTGGTCGCCGAAGTTGCCGACGATGTCGTAGCCCAGCGACTCGATGTGCGCCCGGGTGCCGGACTTGTACTCCACGGTCGTGCAGGTCGACCCGCACGCCAGGTACGACGGCGGCGTGGCGGTGTTCTTCAGGTACAGGTGCGCGGTGTCGGACGGCGCCTGGAAGCCCTCGGCGGTCAGGTTCCGCGCGGTGTCGGCGCGCTGCGCCTCCGGGCGGCCGGTGATCCAGAAGACCGTGATGCCCTTTGAGGACGCCCAGTTGACCAGGGAGTCGATGCCGAACACCGGCGGCATGTTCTTGGTGTCCAGGTACGCCTGGTTGGTCGCCGTGGTGTAGTTGAAGCCCACCTCCAGCTCGTAGTTGTACGTCAGCAGGCTGGTGTCGTCCACGTCGAGCACGATCGCGGGCTTGCCGCCCTTGCCGTGCCCCTTGTCGTGGCCGGCGGTGGCCGCCGCGTGCGCCAGGTACGCCTTCGCCTTCGCCTCGATACCGGCGACCTGCTTGGCGTAGTTGCTGGTCGCAGACGCCTGGTGCTCGCCCGACGCGTCGACGGTGTCTCCGTAGTACGCCTTGATCTGGCTGACGACGTTGGTGAGGTTCGGGATCTGCTGGTCGCTGCGCGGTGCGGAGTTGTCCGCGGTCGCGACGCCGACGCCGTAGAACGTGGCGCCCAGCGTCACCGCGGTGGCGGTGACGGCCAACGCGCGGGCACGCAGGGACAGTCGGGCACGGGGCATGGCGGTGCTCCTTCAGGACTTGGTGGTGCGGCGGAATGTAGACCCCGCCATCCGAGCAGGTCAAGAGCCGTCTACGCGCGTGGCGACGGCGGACGCGTTCACCAGCGGTTTCCGTTGCGTTAACCCGCAGTTCAGACGCGTGCGGCGGGCCGGGCGGCCGCGTTCACCAGCCGGCGGCGGTGAGGATACGGCTCGCCGCCGCCGCGGAGTCGACCAGCGGGTGCCGTACCAGCGCGCGCAGCGCCGCCGCCCGCGAACCGGTCGTGGCCGCCTCGATCGCCGCCCGCTCCACCGACTTCAGCGCCAGCATCAGACCGGCCTGGTGCTCGTCGGGCGCCGCCACCGCCAGCGGCCGCGCCCCGAACGCCCCCACCTCGCACGGCACTTCGACCACCGCGTCCGGGTCCAGCGCCGAAACGACCCCGCCCCCGGGCACGTTGAGGATCAGTACGGTGCGCTCGTCGCGGGCGATGGCCCGCATCAGCGCGAGCGCCACCTTGTCGTAACCGCCGCCGTCCAGATCGTGCGGGTCGCGCTGCCAACCGCCGGTGGCCGCGCGGTTCTCGGCCATGTACGTCTCCTCGCGCTCCAGCCGGGCGCGCTCCCACAGGTCGTACGCCGACGGGTCGCCGCCCGGCCCGTTCGCGCCGCCCGGCCCGCCCGCCTCGTCCGCGGCGGTGAAGAACTCCGACTGCCGCCGGTGCAGGAACTCCCCCCGGGTGGCGTCCGCGGAGCGCACCGCGGCCAGTGCCTCCCGCCGGAAGTAGTAGTAGTGCAGGTACTCGTTGGGCAGCGAGCCCAGCGCCGACAGCCACTCCGCGCCGAACAGCCGCCCCTCCTCGAACGACCCGAGCGCCGCCGGGTCCGCGAGCAGCCCCGGCAGCAACTCCCGCCCGTCCGCGGCCATTCCGCGCAGCCAGCCGAGGTGGTTCAGACCCACGTAGTCGTACGAGAAGCCCGGCGCGTCCGGGTCCGCGCCCGCCGCCCGCGCGGCCCGCCGCACCAGCCCCACCGGCGAGTCGCAGATGCCGATCACCCGCGGCCCCAGCACCCGGGCCATCGCCTCCGTCACCATCCCGGCCGGGTTGGTGAAGTTGATCACCCACGCCGACGGGGCCACCGCGCGGACCCGTTCCGCGAGGCGCAGCGCCACCGGGATCGTCCGCAGGCCGTACAGCACACCGCCCGCGCCCACCGTCTCCTGGCCGAGCACCCCCTCGGCCAGCGGGACCTGCTCGTCCCGCACCCGGCCCGCGGTGCCGCCCACCCGCATCGCCGAGAAGACGAAGTCCGCGCCGCGCAGGGCCGCGTCCAGCTCCGCCTCCACCCGCACCTCCGGGCCGCGGGGGCCCCGCGCGGACAGCTCCGCGAGGATCTTCGCGACGACCCGCACCCGCAGCGGGTCCGTGTCGTGCAGGACCAGTTCCGTCACCGTCGGGTCCGCCTGGAGCGCCCGGAACACCAGGGGCACCCTGAATCCGCCGCCCCCGAGAATGGTGAGCCTCACGCCGTCACCGTCCCTTCTGCCGCACTGATGCCGTCGCCGGACCCTACGCCGCTGGTGGGCTGGTCCCTCGACCGACAGTACGTGGCTACCCCGGGGGACAGGGGGCGCCGTGGCACAGTGGGGGGATGGACGATCAACCCGTTCTGGACCCGCTGGCGGGTGTACGGGTGCCGGGCGACCCGGCGACGGACGTGTACCTGACGGGCACCGTCTTCCTGGACATCATCTTCACCGGCCTGGACCAGGCCCCGATCCGCGGCACCGAGTCATGGGCCCGCGGCATGGGCTCCAGCCCCGGCGGCATCGCCAACATGGCCACCGCCCTGGCCCGCCTCGGCCTGCGGACGACCCTGGCCGCCGCGTTCGGCGACGACATGTACGGCGACTACTGCTGGGAGAGCCTCCGCGAGGGCGAGGGCATCGACCTCGGCCCGTCCCGGCGGGTGCCCGGCTGGCACAGCCCCGTCACCGTGTCGATGGCGTACGAGGGCGAGCGCACCATGGTCAGCCACGGCCACCGCGCCCCGCCGCCGGAAGGCGCCGTCCCCGCCTGCCCGCCGCCGGCCCGCGCCGCGGTCGCCTCGCTCGGCGCCCGGGAGACGGGGGAGGAGCGCGCCGACTGGATCGCCGGCGCCGCCGCGTCCGGCACGAAGGTCTTCGCCGACGTCGGCTGGGACGAGACCGGCCGCTGGGACCCCGCCGACCTCGCCGGGCTGCGGCACTGCGCCGCCTTCCTGCCCAACGCGGAGGAGGCCGTCCGCTACACCCGCGCCGACAGCCCCCGCGAGGCCGCCCGCCGGCTGGCCGAACACGTGCCGCTCGCCGTGGTCACCCTCGGTGCGCAGGGCGCCTACGCCGTGGACTCCGCGGCCGGCCGCACCGCGGAGGTGCCCGCGCTGGCCGTGGAGGCGCTGGACCCGACCGGCGCGGGCGACGTCTTCGTGGCCGGGTTCGTCACCGGCACGCTGGCGGGGTGGCCGCTCACCGACCGGCTGGCGTTCGCCTCGCTGTGCGCGGCGCTGTCGGTGCAGGAGTTCGGCGGGTCGCTGTCGGCGCCCGGCTGGATCGAGATCGCCGGGTGGTGGGCGCAGGCCAAGGCGTACGCGGGCCAGTCCCCGGACCACCGGGAGGCGGTGTGCCGCTACGGCTTCCTGGAGGAGCTGCTGCCCGCGGCCACCCGCCCGTGGCCGCTGCGCCGCGCGGTCCCCACGATCGGCTTCCGCCCGGCCCCGGCGGGACCCGCGCCGGCACCCCCGGCGGGACCGGCCCCGGCGCCCCCGGCGGGACCTCCCTCCGGCCCGCCTGGCAGCACGGTCCGCAACAGCGCGCCGTAATCCCCTCTGCCTGCGCCGTTCCGCGTCGTACGCTTGGTACTCCAAGGCCCCACGGGCCCAGCGACCAGCAGAAGGCGGGATGAGCAGGCCCTAGCGCCGGCCCATGACTCAGACACCGACCCAGCAGCAGCCGCAGCAGCCGCACCAGGCACGCGCGCATTTCGTCGTACCGGCCAAGCACCCCATGGTGACCGTCCTGGGCTCCGGTGACTCCCTTCTCCGGGTGATCGAGCAGGCGTTCCCGGCCGTCGACATCCACGTCCGGGGCAACGAGATCAGCGCCGTCGGCGACGCGGCCGACGTGGCCCTGGTCCAGCGGCTGTTCGACGAGATGATGCTGGTGCTGCGCACCGGCCAGCCCATGACGGAGGACGCCGTGGAGCGCTCCATCGCGATGCTCCGGGCGAACGGCGAGGCGGCCGACGGCGAGGCGGAGACGCCCGCGCAGGTCCTCACGCAGAACATCCTGTCCAGCCGCGGCCGCACCATCCGCCCCAAGACGGTCAACCAGAAGCGGTACGTCGACGCCATCGACCGCCACACCATCGTCTTCGGCATCGGCCCGGCGGGCACTGGCAAGACCTACCTCGCGATGGCCAAGGCCGTGCAGGCCCTCCAGTCCAAGCAGGTCAACCGGATCATCCTCACCCGCCCCGCGGTCGAGGCCGGCGAACGCCTCGGCTTCCTGCCCGGCACCCTCTACGAGAAGATCGACCCCTACCTGCGCCCCCTCTACGACGCCCTGCACGACATGCTCGACCCCGACTCCATCCCCCGCCTGATGGCGGCGGGCACCATCGAGGTCGCCCCCCTCGCATACATGCGTGGTCGCACCCTGAATGACGCGTTCATCATTCTGGACGAGGCGCAGAACACCAGCGCCGAGCAGATGAAGATGTTCCTGACCCGGCTCGGGTTCGACTCGAAGATCGTCATCACCGGCGACATCACGCAGATCGACCTGCCGGGCGGGACGAAGAGCGGGCTGCGGCAGGTGCAGGACATCCTGTTCGACGTGGACGACGTGCACTTCGCCCGGCTCACCAGTACGGACGTGGTCCGCCATAAGCTGGTCGGGCGCATCGTGGACGCGTACGAGCGCTACGACACCGCCCAGGCCGAGGAAGGGGCCGCGCGCGACCGGCAGGCCGGGAGCGGGCGCGGCAGCGGCTCGGGGCCGAAGAGAAAGTAAGCACCCCACCACCATGGCGATCGACGTCAACAACGAGTCCGGCTGGGACATCGACGACGAGGCGGTCCTGGACGCCGCCCGTTACGCCCTGTACCGGATGCGCATCCACCCGCTCTCCGAGCTGTCGGTGATCCTGGTGGACGCCGCGGCGATGGAGCAGCTCCACCTCCAGTGGATGAACCTGCCGGGCCCCACCGATGTCATGTCCTTCCCGATGGACGAGCTGCGCCCGGGCAAGGAGGACGAGGAGCCCGAGCAGGGCCTGCTCGGCGACATCGTGCTCTGCCCGGAGGTGGCGAAGAAGCAGGGCGAGGAGGCGCCGACGAAGCACTCCATGGACGAGGAGCTGCAACTGCTCACCGTGCACGGCGTGCTGCACCTGCTGGGGTACGACCACGAGGAGCCGGAGGAGAAGGCCGAGATGTTCGGCCTCCAGAAGGCGATCCTGGACGGCTGGCGGGCCGAGCGCGGCGTCGAGGGCCCCTCGCCGGCGCCCACCACCCGCTGAGGCGGCGGCTGCACCCCCATGGTCGTCTTCGCCGTACTGCTCGTCATCGTGGCCTGGCTCGCGGCGTGTGCCGAGGCCGGGCTCGCCCGGGTCTCCCGGTTCCGCGCCGAGGACGCGCTGCGCTCCGGCCGGCGCGGGGCCGCGAACCTCGTCGCGGTCGCCTCCGACCCGACCCGCTACCTCAATGTGGCGCTGCTGGTGCGGGTGGCCTGCGAGACGGCGGCGGCCGTGCTCATCACGGTCGTCGCCTACCGCCACTTCGACCGCACCTGGCAGGTGCTGTGCGTCGCGATCGGCGTGATGGTGCTGGTGTCGTACGTGGCGGTGGGCGTCTCGCCGCGCACCATCGGCCGCCAGCACCCGATGAACACCGCCACCGCCGCGTCGTACGTGCTGCTGCCGCTGGCCCGGGTGATGGGCCCGGTGCCGGGGCTGCTGATCCTGCTGGGCAACGCGCTGACGCCGGGGAAGGGCTTCAAACGGGGGCCGTTCGCGAGTGAGGCGGAGCTGCGGGCGGCGGTGGACCTGGCCGAGTCGGAGTCGCTGATCGAGGACGAGGAGCGCCGGATGGTGCACTCGGTCTTCGAGTTGGGTGACACGATCGTGCGCGAGGTGATGGTGCCGCGCACCGAGTTGGTGATGATCGAGCGGTTCAAGACGGTCCGCCAGGCGATGACGCTGGCGCTGCGCAGCGGGTTCTCCCGGATTCCGGTGACGGGGGAGAGCGAGGACGACGTGGTCGGCTTCGTCTATCTGAAGGACCTGGCGCGGCGGGTGCACATCAACCGCGACGCGGAGTCCGACCCGATCTCCACGGTGATCCGCCCGGCGTTCTTCGTGCCCGACACCAAGAACGCCGGCGACCTGCTGCGCGAGATGCAGCAGCAGCGCAACCACGTGGCGGTCGTCGTCGACGAGTACGGCGGCACCGCGGGGATCGTCACGATCGAGGACATCCTGGAGGAGATCGTCGGGGAGATCACCGACGAGTACGACCGGGAGACGCCGCCGGTGGAGCCGCTGGGCGGCGAGCGGTTCCGGGTGACCGCGCGGCTGGACATCGGGGACCTCGGCGAGCTGTACGGTGTGCCGCTCGACGACGACGACGTGGAGACGGTCGGCGGGTTGCTGGCCAAGGCGCTGGGCCGGGTGCCGATCCCGGGTGCGGGCGCGGTGGTGCCGCTGCCGGTGGACGCCTCGGCGGTCGGCCCGGACGGTACGGTCGCGCTGCGGCTGACCGCGGAGACGCAGGCGGGGCGGCGGAACCGGATCGGCACGGTGCTGGTGGAGCCGGTGACCAGCAGCGAACTGTCGGGCGCGACCCGCGCGGCGGAACCCCGAAACCCCACCCGCACCGAAGACCAGCCCGAGGCACACGGGGAAGACTAGGCCGGGTGGGGGGACGGGTGGTTTGCGGGGTGGTGGGGGAGGAGGAGGGGGGTGGTGAGGATGAGGAGGCCGGCGGCTCCGATCGCCAGGCGGGGGGAGGTCGCTGCGGCGAGCAGGCCCCACAGGGCGGTCAGGGCGGCGGTGGCGAGGTTGGTGCTGACCGTCCAGGCGGACAGGGTGCGGGCGACCCGGTCGGTCGGGGTCTGCTCCAGCCGGTAGGTGGCGAGTACCGGGTTGAAGACTCCGATGCTCGCGACCAGGCCGAACTGCACGGCCACCACCAGGGCGATGCCGGCCGCGCCCGGGCGCACGAACACCAGCCACAGCGGCCAGCACGCGCGCAGCGCGCCCGAGACGACCATGACGCGGTGCGGCCCGTAGCGTGCGACGAGCCGCTGTGAGAGCCGCGCGCCGAGCAGCCCGCCGGCGCAGGGCAGCGCGAAGGCGAGGCCGTACTGCCAGGGGCGGAAGCGGAGTTCGCCGAGCATGAGGACGGCGAGCAGCGGTTCGGTGGCCAGCAGCAGGGCGCTGAGCAGGACCGTGTTGAGGAAGAGCGGCCGCAGCCGGGGGTGGGTGAGCAGGTGGTGCCAGCCGTCGAGGAGTTCGGCGAGGCGGGCCCGGGGTCGGGGCGCGGTCGGTGCGGTACGGGGCAGCGGGCGCGGCTCGTCCCGGCGGATCGCGCAGACGCCCAGGGCTGACAGCAGGTAGCTGACCGCGTCGGCGGTCACCGTCGTCACCGGGCCGAACAGCCCGACCGCGGCGCCCCCGAGCGGCGGTCCGAGCACGGTGGCGCTCCATGTCGTGGACTCGAAGCGGCTGTTGGCGACGAGCAGCTGCTCCGGGCCGACCAGCGACTTCAGGTAGGCGCCGCTCGCCGAGCGGAACGCGATCTTCGCGGTGGCCGCCACGACGGAGACGAGCAGGAGCTGGACGAAGCCGAGCCTGCCGAGGGCGTAGGCGACCGGGATGCTGGTCATCGCGGCGAACCGGACCACATCCGCCGCGACCATCACCGGCCGTTTGCGGCGGGAGTCCACCCACGGGCCGAGCGGCACCGCCGCCAAGGCCCCCACCGCGAGCCCGGCGGCCGACAGCGCCGACACCTCGCCGGACCCGGCGTGCAGGACGACGATCGCCAGCAGCGGGAACGCGCCGAACCCGAACCCGGTGCCGTAGGCGCTGACCGCGTACGCCGCCCACAGCCACCCGAACGGCCGCCCCAGCGCCCGCCCCCCGACCTTCGCCATGCCCTGCCCGCCTCGCCCGTACGCCCACCGGTACAACCCGTCGTTGACCGGCGCCATCCAAGCAAGCGCGGAAGCACCCGGGCAAACAACCGTACGACCGGCGAGCCACAACCGCTGGTTGTTCATGCTGGCGGGTGGGTGGGCGGCGGCCCTTGACGGACGGGCCCGGGTCAGGGGCCGAGGTTTCCGATCATGCCGAGCATGCCGGCGCTGGCGGAGTGGATCGAGGTGGCCAGGCTGGTGTCGGCGAGATAGAAGCCGAAGGCGCCGCAGACCAGCGCGTGGGTCGCCTTGAGGCCGGACTTGCGGCTCAGGAAGAACGTGGCCGCGGCGAGTGCGATGACGAGGGGCATGTGCAGCAGCATCGTCGGATCACCACATCTCCTCATACGAGGGCATTTCTCGTGACGAGGCTATGCGCCCGTGCCGGTGTGCGCATCTTCGGGCACGGAGGGTGAGGGTCGGGCGGGGCGTCCTATGATCACGCGTATGACCGACGCGCAGACGCCCGCCGCCCCCGAGAACCCCGAGGACCGCAAGCTCCTCACGCTCGCCCGCTCCGCCCGGGCCCGCAACGCCGTCCCGGAGGGCGCCGCCGTCCGCGACGAGACCGGCCGCACCTACGTCGCCGGCACCGTGGACCTCCCGTCGCTGCGGCTGACCGCCGTGCAGACCGCCGTCGCGATGGCCGTGGCCAGCGGCGCGACGTCCCTGGAGGCGGCCGCCGTGGTGACCGCCGCCGAGGACGCGGCCGACGCCGACCTCGCGGCCGTCCGCGACCTGGGCGGCCCGGACACCCCGCTGCTGCTGGCCGGCCCGGACGGCGCCGTACGCCGCACCCTGACTGCCTGACTGCCTGACTGCCTGACTGCCTGACCGGCCGACCCCGCGCGCCGGGAGCGCGCCCCGCGCCCTACAGGGCGTCCGGGCCGCGCTCCCCGGTCCGCACCCGTACCGCGGTCACCACCGGCACCGCCCACACCTTGCCGTCGCCGATCTTCCCGGTCCGCGCGGCCGCCACCAGCGTGTCGATCACCTCGTCGGCCGCCGCGTCCTCCACCAGCACCTCGATCCGCGCCTTCGGCACCAGGTCCACCCGGTACTCCGCGCCCCGGTACACCTCGGTGTGCCCGCGCTGCCGTCCGTAGCCGCTCGCCTCGGTGACGGTCAGGCCCTGCACACCCAGCTCCTGCAACGCCGTCTTCACGTCATCCAGCTTGTACGGCTTGATGACGGCGGTGACCAGCTTCATGCCCGTGGGCTCCTGTCCTTCGCGGCCGCGCCGAGGAACCCGCCACCCGCGCCCGCCGGGGTCGGCGCCCCGCCCGCCATGCCGTGGGTGAGTACGCCGTGATCGTAGGCGGTCTCGGCGTGCACGGTCAGGTCCAGGCCGGTCCGCTCCTGCTCCTCGCTGGCGCGGAAGCCCATCAGCCGCTCGATCGCCCGCCCGAGGCCGTACGTCACCGCGAACGCGTACGCCCCGACCGCGGCCACCGCGGCGGCCTGCCGGCCGAGTTGGGCCAGGCCGCCGCCGTAGAACAGGCCGCGCGGGCCGCCGGTCATCGTCGAGGTCGCGAGCAGCCCGATCAGCAGGGTGCCGGCGATGCCGCCCATCAGGTGCACCCCCACCACGTCCAGTGAGTCGTCCACGCCGAAGCGGAACTTCCAGCTCACCGCGTACGAGCAGAGCACCCCGGCGGCCAGGCCCACCACGGCCGCGCCGAGCAGGTCCACGCTGCCGCACGCCGGGGTGATCGCGACCAGCCCGGCCACCGACCCGGACGCGGCGCCCAGCGTCGTGGCGTGGCCGTCCCGGCGCCGCTCCACCACCAGCCAACCCAGCAGCCCCGCGCAGCCGGCCGCCTGGGTGTTGAGGAAAGCGGAAGCGGCCAGGCCGTTCGCGCCCAGCGCGGAACCGGCGTTGAAGCCGAACCAGCCGAACCACAGCAGCCCGGCGCCCAGCACCACCAGCGGCAGGTTGTGCGGGCGCATCGCGTCCCGGCGGAAGCCCAGCCGCGGCCCGAGCACCAGCGCCAGCGCCAGCCCCGAGGCCCCCGAGCACACCTCGACCACGGTGCCGCCCGCGAAGTCCAGCGCGTGCAGCTCGCTCACCACCCACCCGCCGGTGCCGAACACCCAGTGCGCGACGGGGACGTATACGGCCAGCGTCCACACCGGCACGAACACCACCCACGCGCCGAACCGGGCCCGGTCCGCGACCGCGCCGCTGATCAGCGCGGCCGTGATGATCGCGAACGACAGCTCGAAGGCGGCGAACAGCGGGGTGGGCACGTGCCCGGTCACGTCGGTCGGGCCGACCCCGCGCATGCCGAGGTGGTCCAGGCCGCCGATCAGGCCCAGCCCGCCCGCGTCCGGGCCGAACGCCAGGGTGTAGCCGGCCACCAGCCACACCAGGGTGACCAGTGCGATCGACACGAAGCTCATCATCAGCATGTTGAGCACGCTCTTGCTGCGGACCATCCCGCCGTAGAACAGCGCCAGGCCCGGCGTCATCAGCAGCACCAGCGCGGTCGCCGCCAGCAGCCACGCGGTGTCGCCCGCGCTGATCGCCGGGTGGCCGCCGCCGGTGGCGGAGGCGAGGGAGAGGACAGGGGGCAGGCCGGCGGACTGGAGCAGCACGGAGAGGTCCCTTCGGTCGCGGCTTGCACGAGCGTGCGACGTACGCGTTACCGGACGTGGGCGGGCGTGTTTCCGCCGCGTTTCGTGTTGCCGCCGGGTTTCGGGCGCCTCACGGTCCGTCGCACCCCCGTACGACCCGGGCGGCGCGGTCCGTACACCTCTGCGGTATCGGGGAGAATGGGGGCCATGAGCGCTCGCACCCCCTCCGCCGGAACCGCCGGTACCGCCGGAGGCACCTCGCACCGGTCCGGTTTCGCCTGCTTCGTCGGCCGCCCCAACGCCGGCAAGTCCACCCTCACGAACGCTCTGGTCGGCCAGAAGGTGGCGATCACCTCCAACCGGCCGCAGACCACGCGGCACACCGTCCGCGGGATCGTGCACCGGCCCGACGCGCAGCTCGTCCTCGTCGACACCCCGGGGCTGCACAAGCCGCGCACGCTGCTCGGCGAGCGGCTCAACGACGTGGTGCGCACCACCTGGGCCGAGGTCGACGTGATCGGTTTCTGCCTGCCCGCCGACCAGAAGCTCGGGCCCGGCGACACCTACATCGCGCGCGAGCTGGCCGGGATCAGGAAGACGCCGAAGGTCGCGATCGTCACCAAGACCGACCTCGTGGACGGCGACCAGCTCGCCCGCCAGCTCATCGCCGTCGACAAGCTCGGCCGGGACCTCGGGCTGGAGTGGGCGGAGATCGTGCCGGTCTCCGCCGTCGGCGACCAGCAGGTCGGGCTCCTCGCCGACCTCCTCGTCCCGCTCCTTCCGGAGGGCCCGCAGCTCTACGCCGAGGGCGACCTCACCGACGAGCCCGAGCAGGTGATGGTGGCCGAGCTGATCCGCGAAGCGGCGCTCGAAGGGGTTCGGGACGAGCTCCCGCACTCCATCGCCGTGGTCGTCGAGGAGATGACGCCCCGCGAAGGGCGGCCCGCCGACCGGCCGCTGCTCGACATCCACGCGAACCTCTACATCGAGCGGCCCAGCCAGAAGGGGATCATCATCGGGCCCAAGGGTGCGCGGCTGAAGGAGGTCGGGACGAAGTCCCGGCGCCAGATCGAGGGGCTGCTCGGGACGGCGGTGTTCCTCGACCTCCACGTGAAGGTGGCGAAGGACTGGCAGCGCGACCCCAAGCAGCTCCGCAAGCTCGGGTTCTGAAGGGTGCCCTGACCCCCCCGGGGGTGCCCCCTCCTCCGAGCTACGGGACCTTGCGGTCGTCGGTGGCTGGTCGCGCAGTTCCCCGCGCCCCTGGATATGCCCGGGTTCCTCCGGGGCAAGCCGGTGCGAGCCGCAGTTACCCAGGGGCGCGTGGGGGTACCTCCCAGGCGGAGCTCTGGGGGAGAACTGCGCGACCAGCCGGCCACCGGGCTGAGGTGGGGGCGAGACGGGACCGTCACGGCGCGGGAGGTCACGCCGGATAAGGGCCGGCCCCCTTGAGGAGACGGTGGATGGGCGCGGTCTCGGTCCGGCGCAAGCCGGGAAGCGCGGCGACGGGCCCCGTCAGATAGCGGTAGAGCGCCTCGGGGTCCTTGCAGCTGATCGACGCGTAGACGTTCGTGGTCCCGGTGGTCGCGGCGGCGAACGCCACCTCGGTGTGCCCGGCGAGCGCGGCGCCGACCTCCGCGAGCCGGGCGGGCTCGACCTCCAGCCAGAGGCCGGCGCGCAGTTCGGAGCGGAGCAGCCCGGCACCGAGGTCGAGGTCGTAGTAGAGGGCGCCGCAGGCGCGCAGTTCCGACAGCCGGCGCCGTACGGTGCTGAGCGACCACCCGGTGGCGGCGGCCAGTTCGGCGGCGGGCGTGCGGCCGTCGCGGGCGAGCGCGTCGAGCAGCAGGTGGTCGCCGGGGGCGAGCGGCACGGGCGCGGCGGCGGCGTCGGGCGGCGGGCCGGCGGGCGCGTCGTCCGGGGCGAGCGCGGCGGCCTCTTGCGGGGTGAGCGCGCTGCTGCGGCTGACCGGGCTGAGGTCGCGCCCGAAGAAGATGTGCAGCAGCGCGTGCGCGGCCACGTGCACCACCTGCGGGGTGCGCGGCAGCTTCTGGAGCAGCAGCGTGTCGTCGTGGCCGGGCGCGGCCGAGTGCGTCACGCAACTGATCTCGGTGCCGCCGGAGATGAGGTTGACCCAGCGGGTGCCGGCGTGCCGGGCCAGCGCCGCGCCGATCGAGGCGGCCGCGTCGGGCGTGCAGCGCACCCGCACCATCCAGGGCGTCAGCCCGGTCCGGAACGGGTCGGTCAGGCCGAGCACCCGGATCGTACGGTCGCCGCGCAGCCGGCCGTAGCGGCGCGCCACGGTCTGGTCGGAGACGCCGAGCACCTGCGCGATCCGGCTGAAGGGCGCGCGCCCGTCGATCTGGAGGGCGTGCAGCAGCCGCCGGTCGAGCAGGTCGAGTCCGGCCAGCGGGGCCCAGACGGCGTCGGATTCCACCACCACAGGCTACGTTCTGTCGGAATACGCCGCGACACCGGGTGTGGCTGGAGACGCGAACGGGTGTGCCCGAGGGTGGGGTGGTCCTTCCCGCGACACCGGAACGGAGTCCCACCCATGCGCAAGTGGCTGCCACTTGTGGCGATCTGCCTGGGCGCCTTCATCCTGCTGGTCGACGTCACCATCGTGAACGTCGCCCTGCCGAGCATGGCGTCCGACCTCCACGCGTCCTTCACCTCCCTCCAGTGGGTGATGGACATGTACGCCCTCGCGCTGGCCGCGCTGCTGCTCGCCGCGGGTTCGCTCGCCGACCTGTTCGGGCACCGGCGGCTGTACGTCATCGGGTTGGGCGTCTTCGCGCTCTCCTCGCTGGCGGCCGCGCTCTCGCCCGACGCGACGACGCTGATCACCGCGCGGGCGGTGCAGGGCGTCGGCGGGGCCGCGATGTTCGCCACCTCCGCGGCGCTGGTCGCCGCGTCCTACCAGGGCCGGGACCGCGGCACCGCGTTCGGGGTGTGGGGCGCGGTCAACGGCGCCGCGGCCGCACTCGGCCCGGTGCTCGGCGGGCTGCTCACCGAGGGGCTGGGCTGGCAGGCGATCTTCCTGGTCAACCTGCCGATCGCGGTGGTCGCCATCGCGCTGACCCTGCGGGTGCTGCCGGTCGGGCGGCGCGGCACCGGCCGGCTGGACCTGCCCGGCGCGCTCACCTTCACGGTGGCCGCGGCCGCGCTGACGTACGCGCTGATCCGCGGCGGGGAGGACGGCTGGACCGACACGCTGACCGTCTCCTCCTTCGTGCTCGCCGCTGTCGCCGTGGTCGCGTTCGTGGTGGCCGAACTGCGGTCCGCGCACCCCATGCTGGACCTGTCCCTGCTGCGCCGGCCCACCTTCTCCGGGCTGCTCGGCAGCGCGGTGCTCTTCCAGGCGGGCTCCTTCGGCGCGCTGGTCTACATCTCGCTGTGGCTCCAGAACGTGCTCGGCCTCAGCCCGATCCGCGGAGGTCTGGCGCTGATGCCGCTGGCGGTGGCGTCGTTCGTGGTCGCCGCGGCGGCCGGGCGGCACGCGCACCGCTTCTCGCCCGCGGTGCCGGTGGGCGTCGGCATGGTGCTCATCGGCATCGGAGCGGGTGTGCTCTGGCAGTCCGTGTCCGCGGGCTCGCACGCCTCCGCCCTCTTCGCGGGGCTCGCCGTCATCGGTGCCGGGGTCGGGCTGGCCACGCCCGTGCTGGTCTCGACCGCGGTCGACGCGGTGCCCGCGCACCGGTCGGGGATGGCCGGCGGCGCCGTCAACACCTTCCGGCAGCTCGGGATGAGCCTGGGGATCGCGTTGTTCGGGTCGATGTTCACGGCCCGCGTGCGGGAGGTCACCTCCCACCGCGGCACGGTGCGGGCGGCGTACGCCGCGGGGTTGGACCGGATCTTCCTGGCGAGTGCGCTGGCCGCGCTGGCGGGAGCGGGGTTGGTCTTCCTCACGGTGCGCCGCTCCCGGGTGGGCGAGACCCCCCAGGGTGCCCCGTCCCCGGATGCCCGGGACCTTGCGGTTCGGGGTGGTTGACCGCGCGGTTCCCCGCTTCCGGGTGGGCGGGACCCTCCGGGGTGCCCCGTCCCCCGGTGCCCGGGACCTTGCTGTTCGGGGTGGTTGGTCGCGCAGTTCCTCGCGCCCCTTTGCCCTTCGGGGTGGCCCTGGCTCGGAGTTACGGGATCTTGCGGTCTGCGGTGGTTGGTCGCGCGGTTCCTCGCGCCCCTGCTTGGGCGCCCTACATGCGGCGGGGTTAGGCGCCCTCGTTCAGGACGGTGGTGATGAGGTCGCGTTGGGCGGGGGTGAGGGCGGGGTCGGCGCAGTGGAGGGTGCGGTCGTCGATGGTGAGGACGTAGGTGAAGCCGTCGGGGACCGGGGGGCTGGGGGCGCGGGGGGTGGCGAGGGCCGCGCGGGCGAGGGCTTCGAGCCGGGGGGCGCCGGGGTGGCCGGCGGTGTCGAGGGCGGCCCGCCGGGGGATGCCGGCGAACCCTCCGGAGCGGACCACCTCGATACGCACGAAGTCACGCCTCCTGGGTCTGCTCACCGGGCTGCTGACGCGGCAGTTCGGCGGTGCCGGAGCCCGAGCCGCCGCCGGCGTCGGTGACGCCGACGGTGGACCACGCGGAGCGGACCGCCTGGTACTGGGCACCTTCACCGTAGCGCGCCTTCGCCGCCGCGGCGGTGGCCGCGGCGAACGCCGCGAAGTCGGTGTCGGCGGCGAGCGAGCCGCCGGTGAGGGTGTCGTACCAGATCTGCCCGGCCTGCTCCCAGGCGTGGCCGCCGAGCGCGGCAGCGACGAGGTAGAAGGCGTGGTTGGGGATGCCGGAGTTGATGTGCACCCCGCCGTTGTCGTCCGAGCCGGAGACGTATCCGGCCATGGTGCCCGGCTGCGGGTCCTTGCCCAGGCGCGGGTCGTCGTAGGCGGTGCCGGGGGCCTTCATGGAGCGCAGGGCGACGCCGTGCACGCCGGGGGCGAGCAGCCCGGAGCCGATCAGCCAGTCGGCCTGGTCGGCGGTCTGCCCGAGGGTGAACTGCTTGATCAGGCTGCCGAAGACGTCGGACACCGATTCGTTGAGAGCGCCGGACTGGCCCTGGTAGTCGAGGTTGGCGGTGTACTGGGTGACGCCGTGGGTCAGTTCGTGCCCGATCACGTCGACGGGGATGGTGAAGTCGAGGAAGACCTTGCCGTCGCCGTCGCCGAAGACCATCTGCTCGCCGTTCCAGAAGGCGTTGTTGTAGCCCTTCAGGTAGTGCACGCTGGCGGTCAGCGGCAGTCCGCGGCCGTCGATGGAGTGCCGGCCGTACGCCTTGAGGTAGGTCTCGAAGGTGTCCCCGAGCCCGTCGTACGCGCGGTTGACGCTGGCGTCCTTGGACGGCTGGGCGCCCTCGGCGCGGACCTCGGTGCCGGGCAGGTCGTCCTTGTGGCCGGCGTCGTGGATGGTGCGCTTCGGCTGGTCGGAGGGTGCGGACGGGGCGGCGGCGGTGCGGGCGGCCCCGGCCGGGCCGAGCGCGGCGTTGAGCCGGCGCCGGGTGCGCTCCCGGGCGTCGTGCTCCAGCGTGTGGCGCGCGGGGCCGGACAGGTCGGCGTCGTCGGACCTGGCGAGGCGGTCCAGGATGTGCGGCGGCACGATCGTGCAGAAAACTCCCATGGACGAACTGTGACAGTCACCGCACGTGCTGTCACTCGATTCCCGTCCACACCACGGGAAGGGGGGATTCGGCCGGACCGCGGTGGACGGCCGATCGTCTTGCATGGTGAGAGGAAGTACGCATCGGGTGCGTGTTCCGTCCGCGCGTGGGCTACTGTCGATGCCATGCGTTTCGGGCTGCTTCTCCTTAGCTGCCGCGGCGAGGGCCTGTAGTCGTAGGCCGACCCCCTCCCCGCGGAGTTTCGGCGTTTCCAAGCCGTCGGCCGCCCCGAGCGGAGCCCCGAGGAGAGCCACCCCGATGAACAGCCAGCCCAGCCGGAACCGTGTCGGCCGCCCCACGCCCATCACCGCCGCGACCGTCGCCCAGCGCGCCACGTCGATGCCGATCCACAAGTACGGGCGGTACGAGCAGGTCGACATCCCCGACCGCACCTGGCCGGACGCCCGCGTCACCAAGGCTCCCCGGTGGCTGTCCACCGACCTGCGCGACGGCAACCAGGCGCTGATCGACCCGATGTCGCCGGCCCGCAAGCGGGAGATGTTCGACCTGCTGGTGCGCATGGGCTACAAGGAGATCGAGGTGGGCTTCCCCGCCTCCGGCCAGACCGACTTCGACTTCGTGCGCTCCATCATCGAGCAGGACGCGATCCCGGACGACGTGACGATCTCCGTGCTGACCCAGTCCCGCGAGGAGCTGATCGAGCGGACCGTCCAGTCGCTGGTCGGCGCCCGCCGGGCCACCGTCCACCTGTACAACGCGACCGCGCCGGTCTTCCGGCGGGTGGTCTTCCGCGGCAGCCGCGACCAGGTACGGCAGATCGCGGTGGACGGCACCCGCCTGGTGGTGGAGTACGCCGACAAGATCCTCGGCGACGACACCGTCTTCGGCTACCAGTACAGCCCGGAGATCTTCACCGACACCGAGCTGGACTTCGCGCTGGAGGTCTGCGAGGGCGTGATGGACGTCTGGCAGCCCGAGGAGGGCCGCGAGATCATCCTCAACCTGCCCGCCACGGTGGAGCGTTCCACCCCCTCCACGCACGCCGACCGCTTCGAGTGGATGTCGCGCAACCTGTCCCGGCGGGAGTACGTGTGCCTGTCGGTGCACCCGCACAACGACCGCGGCACCGCGGTGGCCGCCGCCGAACTGGCGCTGATGGCCGGCGCGGACCGTATCGAGGGCTGCCTGTTCGGGCAGGGCGAGCGGACCGGCAACGTGGACCTGGTCACGCTGGGCATGAACCTCTTCAGCCAGGGCATCGACCCGCAGATCGACTTCTCGCAGATCGACGAGATCCGCCGCACTGCCGAGTACTGCAACCAGATGGAGATCCACCCGCGCCACCCCTACGCGGGCGACCTGGTCTACACGTCCTTCTCCGGCTCCCACCAGGACGCCATCAAGAAGGGCTTCGAGGCGATGGAGGCCGACGCCGCCGCCCAGGGCAGGAGCATCGACGAGATCGAGTGGGCGGTGCCCTACCTGCCGATCGACCCCAAGGACGTCGGCCGCTCCTACGAGGCCGTCATCCGGGTCAACTCGCAGTCCGGCAAGGGCGGTATCGCCTACGTGCTGAAGAACGACCACAAGCTGGACCTGCCGCGCCGGATGCAGATCGAGTTCTCGAAGATCATCCAGAACAAGACCGACACCGAGGGCGGCGAGGTCACCCCGGCGCAGATCTGGGCGATCTTCCAGGACGAGTACCTGCCCACCCCGGACAACGCGTGGGGCCGGATCACGCTGCACTCCGCCCAGACCTCCAGCTCCAGCGACGGCGCCGACGAACTGACCGTCGGCGCCGAGGTGGACGGCGAGGCGACCACCCTCACCGGCCGCGGCAACGGCCCGATCTCGGCGTTCTTCGACGCGCTGGCCGGCGTCGGCGTGGACGCCCGGCTGCTGGACTACTCCGAGCACACCCTCAGCGAGGGCGCGTCCGCGCAGGCCGCGTCCTACATCGAGTGCGCCATCGACGGCCGGGTGATGTGGGGCATCGGCATCGACGCCAACACCACCCGCGCCTCGCTGAAGGCCGTCGTCTCGGCCGTCAACCGCGCAGGGCGGTAACGGGACCGCCCGTTCGGCCCGTCGACGCCCGGCCGCCCGTCAACGCGGGTCGGACCTTCCCCCCGGTGAGTGATTCGCGCACCGGGGGGAGGTCTGCCGGGCGCCGGCCATCCGCCGCGGCAGGTCCCGAAAACGGGCGCGGCGGGCTGCCCGGGAGGGCCGAAAAGCCCCCGGCCGACAGCAACTGACCCCGCACGCGGTACTGACGGCGTAGCCAACTGTGGCTAACATCACGCTCGACGGCACCGTGGCCGCTGCGCACGTTGGCGCCGTTGCGGATGCGTACCGGGACGAGGACGGCCGGAGGGTGCGATGAAACTGGGGCCTATCTGGAGTGTGCGCACATCCTGGCACACCGAGGACGACGGCGAGTTCTACTGCCCCGAGTGCGGCGGCGACCGCGCGTACCACCGCAGAACCGGCACCCGCAGGCTGACGGTCTTCAACGTCCCCCTGTTCGCGCGGGGTTCGGCCGGCAGCGTGATCGAGTGCACCGCGTGCCACCGCCAGTACGGCTCCGAGGTGCTGGCCTTCCCGACCACCACCCGCTTCTCCGCGATGCTGCGGGACGCGGTGCACACCATCGCGCTCGCCGTGCTCACCGCGGGCGGCGCCGACGCGAAGCCGACCCGGGAGGCCGCGGTCGGCGCGGTGCGGGCGGCGGGCTTCAGCGACTGCACCGAGGACCAGCTGCTCGGGCTGCTGGCCGCGATCGTCGCCGACGAGGGCCGCTTCCGCCGCTCCGACGAACTCGGCCCGGACTCCTTCGCCGAGGCCGTCGACGGCTGCGGCAGCTGGCTGTCGATCGAGCTGCACGAGGCGCTGGAGCCGCTCACCGACCACCTCGCACCCCAGGGCCGCGAGCGGGTGCTGCTCGAAGGCGCGCACATCGCGCTCGCCGACGGCCCCTACCGGCCGGCCGAGCGCGACGTGCTGGAGGCGATCGGCCGCTGCCTGTCGATCAACACCTCCGACATCGACCGCCTGCTGCGGGCCGCCGCGACAGCGGCCTGACCGGCCCCGGCCAGGGGCCGCCTCCCGGACCGGCCTCCCCGCCCGGGCCCGGACCGCCGGCGTGCGCGTACGGGGCGTACGGCGGTGGTCCGCGGTCCGGATACGGCGGCGGCCTGGCGCGGCCCGCTGCGGCACGTCACGTCACGGCACGGCGAACCGTTTCCCCGGGGCGGACCCCGGTAGGCGAGAATGGTCCGCATGAGTCTGTTCCGCGACGACGGCATCGTGCTGCGCACCCAGAAGCTGGGCGAGGCGGACCGGATCATCACCCTGCTGACCCGCAGGAACGGCCGGGTGCGCGCGGTGGCCCGCGGGGTGCGCCGCACCAAGTCGAAGTTCGGCGCCCGGCTGGAGCCGTTCAGCCACGTCGACGTGCAGTTCTTCACCCGGGGCGGCGAACTCGTCGGCCGCGGGCTGCCGTTGTGCACGCAAGGCGAGACCATCGCCCCGTACGGCGGCGCCATCGTCACCGACTACGAGCGCTACACCGCGGGCACCGCCATGCTGGAGACCGCCGAGCGCTTCACCGACCACGAGGGCGAGCCCGCGGTGCAGCAGTACCTGCTGCTGGTCGGCGCGCTGCGCACGCTCGCCGCGGGCGCCCACGAACCGCGGCTGGTGCTGGACGCCTTCCTGCTGCGCTCGCTCGCGGTCAACGGCTACGCCCCGAGCTTCGACGACTGCGCGCGGTGCGGGATGGCCGGGCCGAACCGGTTCTTTTCGGTCGGCTCGGGAGGAGTCGTCTGCGGCGAGTGCCGGGTGCCCGGAAGCGTCGTACCCTCACGGGAGGCACTGGAACTGCTCGGCGCGCTGCTGGGCGGCGACTGGGAGACCGCGGACGCCTGTGAGCCGCGCCACTGCCGCGAGGGCAGCGGGCTGGTGGCGGCCTACCTCCAGTGGCACCTGGAGCGCGGGCTGCGGTCGCTGCGCTTCGTGGAGAAGTGAGGCGGCCGCGGCTCACGCCGTACCCCGCCGCACCGCAGCGCACCGCACCGCCTGATCGCCGCACCGCACCGCA
The DNA here is from genome assembly GCF_057708105.1 of Actinacidiphila sp. bgisy144. NCBI lineage: Bacteria > Bacillati > Actinomycetota > Actinomycetes > Kitasatosporales > Streptomycetaceae > Actinacidiphila > Actinacidiphila sp. bgisy144. Next base: position 183,296 of record NZ_JBYIRM010000011.1, read on the forward strand.
CCGCACCGCACCGCATGATCGACGAACGACCTGCCACGACCTGTCGGGAGACGTACCACCATGGCACGACGCGGGATTCTCACCCGTCACCGGAAGACCTACAGCGCGCCCGAGCCGCACCCCTCCGGCGAGCGCCCGCCGAAGATCCCGGGCGAGCTGGTCCCCAAGCACGTCGCCGTGGTGATGGACGGGAACGGCCGCTGGGCGACGGAGCGGGGCCTGCCGCGGACCGAGGGCCACAAGGTCGGTGAGGGGGTCGTCCTCGACGTGCTCAAGGGCTGCCTGGAGATCGGCGTCAAGAACCTGTCGCTGTACGCCTTCTCCACCGAGAACTGGAAGCGCTCGCCGGAGGAGGTGCGCTTCCTGATGAACTTCAACCGCGACGTCATCCGGCGCCGCCGCGACGAGATGGACGAGCTGGGCATCCGCATCCGCTGGGTCGGGCGGATGCCGAAGATGTGGAAGTCCGTGGTGCAGGAGCTCCAGGTCGCGCAGGAGCAGACGGTCGGCAACACCGCGATGACGCTCTACTTCTGCCTGAACTACGGGGGCCGCGCCGAGATCGCCGACGCCGCGCAGGCGCTGGCCCGCGACGTGGCCGCCGGCCGGCTGGACCCGGGGCGGGTCAACGAGAAGACCTTCGCGAAGTACCTGTACTACCCCGACATGCCCGACGTGGACCTCTTCCTGCGGCCCAGCGGCGAGCAGCGCACCTCCAACTACCTGCTGTGGCAGAGCTCTTACGCGGAGATGGTCTTCCAGGACGTCCTGTGGCCGGACTTCGACCGCCGCGACCTGTGGCGCGCCTGCCTGGAGTACGCCCGGCGCGACCGCCGCTTCGGCTCCGCCCAGGCGTAGGCACACGCCGGCGCCCGAAGACAGACGCGAAAGGGGCGCGGGAACCGGATCGCCGGTTCCCGCGCCCCTTTCCGCGCGAGGACTCGCGTCGGAGTCGCGTCAGCAGCCCAGCAGGCGGGAGCCGAGGTAGGACTCGACCTGGTCGAGGGAGACGCGCTCCTGCTTCATCGTGTCGCGCTCGCGCACCGTGACGGCGTTGTCATCGAGGGTGTCGAAGTCCACGGTGACGCAGAAGGGCGTGCCGATCTCGTCCTGGCGGCGGTAGCGGCGGCCGATCGCGCCCGCGTCGTCGAACTCGATGTTCCAGTTCTTGCGGAGCGCGGTCGCCAGGCCCTTGGCCTTCGGGGACAGCTGCGGGTTGCGGGACAGCGGCAGCACCGCGACCTTGACCGGCGCCAGCCGCGGGTCGAGCCGCATGACGGTCCGCTTCTCCATGACGCCCTTGGCGTTGGGCGCCTCGTCCTCGTTGTACGCGTCGAGCATGAACGCGAGCATGGCGCGGTTCACGCCCGCCGCCGGCTCGATCACGTACGGGTACCAGCGCTCGCCGGCCTCCTGGTCGAAGTACGACAGGTCCTGGCCGGACGCCTTCGCGTGCGCCGACAGGTCGTAGTCCGTGCGGTTGGCGACGCCCTCCAGCTCGCTGAACTCCTGGCCGCCGAACTGGAAGCGGTACTCGATGTCAGCGGTGCGCTTGGAGTAGTGGGAGAGCTTCTCCTTCGGGTGCTCGTACCACCGGATGTTCTCCTCGCGGATGCCGAGGCCGGTGTACCAGTTCCAGCGCTCCTGCATCCAGTACTCGTGCCACTTCTCGTCCTCGCCCGGCTTGACGAAGAACTCCATCTCCATCTGCTCGAACTCGCGGGTGCGGAAGATGAAGTTGCCGGGCGTGATCTCGTTGCGGAACGACTTGCCCATCTGCGCGATGCCGAACGGCGGCTTGCGGCGGGCGGTGGTCTGCACCTGGGCGAAGTTCACGAAGATGCCCTGCGCGGTCTCCGGCCGCAGGTACGCCACCGAGCCGGCGTCCTGCGTCGGGCCGAGGTGGGTCTGGAGCATGCCGGAGAACTGCTTGGGCTCGGTGAAAGCGCCCTTGGTGCCGCAGTGCGGGCAGTTGATGTCGGCGAGGCCGTTCGCGGGCAGCCTGCCGTGCTTCGCCTCGTACGCCTCCTCCAGGTGGTCGGCGCGGAAGCGCTTATGGCAGGAGGTGCACTCGGTGAGCGGGTCGGAGAAGGTGGCCACGTGGCCGGAGGCGACCCAGACCTCGGGGGAGAGGATCACCGACGAGTCGAGTCCCACCACGTCGTCACGCGAAATCACCATGGCGCGCCACCACTGGCGCTTGATGTTCTCCTTGAGCTCGACGCCCAGCGGTCCGTAGTCCCAGGCGGCCTTGGAACCGCCGTAGATCTCACTGCTCGGGAAAACGAAGCCACGGCGCTTGCTCAGGCTGACGATGGTGTCGATCTTGTCGGCGGCCACGGTGCTCTCTTCAGTGCGACGGGGGGTTCGGTCGCCCCAGATTACCGGCGGGTGCGGGGCCCATATCAAATCCGTTCCGGCGCGCGGGCCGCCGAGGGCCTCCGCTTCGGCGCCGAGCGCGCAATACTTGACAACGGTTTCCACTTGTCCGGGCCGTGGCGGTCCGGCCGGGGCTGGCACAATGGGCCGCCGGGCCCGGGTCCGGGGACGGCGACCTCGGGACGACCTGAGAAGGAGGCAACCCGTGGACAGCACCAAGCAGCCGGTGCGCGGCCGCTCCACCCGACAGCGCGCCGCGGTCGCGGCGGCCCTCGACGAGGTCGACGAGTTCCGCAGCGCCCAGGACCTGCACGACCTGCTGAAGCACCGCGGCGACTCGGTGGGCCTGACCACGGTCTACCGCACCCTCCAGTCGCTGGCCGACGCCGGCGAGGTGGACGTGCTGCGCACCGGCGACGGCGAGTCCGTCTACCGCCGCTGCTCCGGCGGCGGCCACCACCACCATCTGGTCTGCCGCGGCTGCGGCCGGGCCGTCGAGGTCGAGGGACCCGCGGTCGAGAAGTGGGCGGAGTCCATCGCGACCACCCACGGGTTCGTGGACGTCTCCCACACCATGGAGATCATCGGGACCTGCGCCGACTGCGCGAGCAGCTAGCCGCTGACTGCTGACCGCTGACCGCTGACCGCGAGCCGCTGACCGTTGGCCGCCGGCCGGCCTTAGAGCCAGCTGCGCCGGGCCGCCTCCATGCCGAGCTGGAAGCGGGTCCGCGCGCCCGCGTGCTGCATCAGGTCGTGGATGTGCCGCTGCACCGTGCGGATGCTCCACCCGAAGGTGCGGGCGATCACCTCGTCGGTGGCGCCGCTGGCCAGCAGCCCGAGCAGCTGCCGGTCGCGCGGGTCCATCGTCTCCTGGACACCGTTCGGCCCCGACCGGTTCAGCGGCACCGCGCGGGCCCACACGGACTCGAAGAGGGCCGCCGCCATGTCCAGCAGCGAGGACGGGTGGATGAGGTAGGCGATGCCGTTGTGGTAGTCGTCGGCGGAGCTCATGATCGCCAGGGCGTCGTCGCACATCACCAGCTTCACCGGCAGCGACGTGCCGACCTTGGCGCGTTCGCCGCGCCGGATGCCCTCCCAGATGTTCTCCAGCCGCCCGGGCAGCGCCACCGACTCCTGGTCGTAGACCACGCGGTAGCCGATGGTGCCCGCCTCCAGGAACCGCCGCTCCTCCAGGTTGGGGCCCTCGTCGCCGTGCTCGCCCGCGGCGACGAAGTACGGCGGCTTGTCGAACGCCCGGATCTCGCGCTGCGCGCGGCGCTGCACCCGTACGAAGGTGCGCCAGATCTGCGGCGCGCCCGTGACCACCTCGATCCGGGCGTCGAGCCGGCGTGCGGACTTCTCGGCGTGGAACGCCTCGTCCAGCTTGTTCAGGTGCTGCTGGAGCAGCCGGAGTTCGTGCTCGCGTTTGGCGATCAGCACCGAGCCGGCCAGCGACGGCTCCACCGCCGAGTAGCGGGCCGGGCGGCCGGGTGTGCGCGTCACCAGACCGCGGTCGATCAGGCTGGACAGCGCGCGCGTCGTCGTGGACGTGGTGACGTTGACCCGGCTCGACAGCACGTCGGCGGTGGAGTTGCCGCGCGAGATCAGTGCCTCGTAGACCCGCGCCTCCGTCTCCGGTATGCCGACCGTTTCCCACATGAGCACTCCCTGTCGTGTATACGACACGCGTCGTGTACCCGCAGCCATCCGGTCATGGTCATGGCTGACACAACTGCGCCACGGTCTCATACCGCAGGGCTCACCGGGGAGCGCCCACGAAGGGGGTGCCGGGGCGACTGCCCCGGCACCCCCTCGCTGTTTCGCTCCGGCCCGCTCAGACCACCTTGCGGGGCAGGCGCAGGCTCAGCGCGACCGTTGCCGCCACGGCCACGAGCTGGGCGAGGAGGGTCCACACCAGGGCGTCCTGGATACCGACCGACGACGTCGACAGGCTCAGGAAGAGCGTGCCGAGGGTGGCGACGCCCAGCGCCAGGGCGGACTGCTGGGTGGTGGCCATCGCACCGCTGCCGACGCCCGCCTGGGCCGCGGGCACCTCGCTCAGCACGATCCGCAGGACCACCGGCAGCACGAAGCCCTGCCCGAAGCCGGCCACCGCCATGCCCGGCGCGAGCGCCCACACGCCCAGGTGCGGCCAGCCCCAGAAGAACGTGCCGGCCAGGACCAGCAGGCCCGCCGCCTGGATCAGCGACCCGCCGGTCACCGTCAGCCGCCCCCAGCGCGCCACCGCGCGCGGCCCGAGCAGGGAGGCGGCGAAGAACGCCGCACACAGCGGGGCCAGCGCCGCGCCCGCCTGGAGCGCGCTGAACTCCAGCCCGTCCTGCATCGCCACCGCCAGCACGAACATGAAGCCGCCGAAGCCCAGGCAGAACGGCACGATCAGCAGCAGTCCGCTGCGCACGCTGTGGATACGCACCAGCGACGGCGGCAGCAGCGGGTTGCCGCCGGTGCGCTCCCCGCGCACCTCCACCGCCACGAACGCGGCCCCGGCGAACGGCGACAGCGCCAGCAGCACCCACGCCCACACCGGCCAGCCGGCCGCGCGGCCCTCGGTGAGGGGCAGCAGCAGCGCGACCAGCGTCAGGGCCAGCAGCCCGGTGCCGGCCCGGTCGATCCGCGCCGGGTGCTGCGACTTCGTCTCCGGCACCGCACGCAGCGCCAGGACGAATGCGACCGCGGCGACCGGCACGTTCACCAGGAAGATCGACCGCCAGCCGCTGCCGGCGATGTCCGCGGAGACCAGGACGCCGCCCAGCACCTGCCCGACCACGCTGGCGATGCCCGCGGTCGCGCCGTAGTAGCTCAGCGCCTTGCCGCGGCTGCTGCCGGAGGTCGCGGACTGGATGGTGGCCAGGGCCTGCGGCAGCAGCAGCGCGGACGCCGCGCCCTGCGCGACCCGCGCGCCGACCAGCGTCCACGCGTCGGGGGCGACCCCGCAGGCCAGCGAGGTGAGGGCGAACAGCGCCAGCCCCCACAGGAAGAGGTTGCGGCGGCCGAACATGTCGCCGAGGCGGCCGCCGAGCACGAGCAGCACCGCGTACGCGACGCCGTAGCCGGAGACCACCATCTCCAGCACCGCGGAACCGGCGTGCAGGTCGTGGTCGATGGTGGGCAGGGCGACGTTGACGATGAAGAAGTCGACCATCGGCAGGGCGGCGCCGAGCAGGACGGTCAGCAGGCCCAGGGTGCTCAGGCCGGGGGTGGTCGGGGCCGGGGCCGGGTTCGGGGCCGGGGTGGTCGGGTTCGGGGCGGGGGTGGTGCCCTTGCCCCTTCCGGTGCCGAGGTGGGTGACCCGGGGCAGCACCTGGGCCCGGGACACGAGGGTGGGTTCCATGCGATCGGTCACGTGTTCCACCATGGACCGCTGCTCAGGGGGGTACCAGACAGCGTTTATCCAGGTATACGGACCACCTGGCAATGGGCTGGGGAGTGCGGCACGCTGGAGGCATGACATCCAGCGGGCCCGGCATCCGGGATCGTACGGCTCCCGGCGGCGCGGCGGGCGAGAGCCGGCGGCGCGAACTCGCGTCCTTCCTGCGCAGCCGGCGCGAGCGGATCTCCCCGGAGCAGGTCGGGCTGCCCCCGGGCCGCCGGCGCCGTACGCCCGGGCTGCGCCGCGAGGAGGTCGCGCAGCTCGCCGCGGTGGGGGTCACCTGGTACACGTGGCTGGAGCAGGCCCGGGAGATCCAGGTCTCCGGGCAGGTCGCCGACGCGATCGCCCGGGCGCTGATGCTGGACCGGATCGAGCGGCGCCACCTGTTCACGCTCGCCGGGGCCGCCGACCCGCACCCGGACCTGGACTGCCCGGGCATGTCGACGACCGTCCGCGCCATGATCGACCAGCTCGAACCGCTGCCCGCGGTCGTCCTCAACAGCCGCTACGACATCATCGCCTACAACCGCACCTACGGGCGCCTGGTCACCGACCTCGACGCGATGCCGCCCGAGGACCGCAACCTGATGTGGCTGGCCTTCACCGACCCGCAGTGGCGCGAGCGGATGCTCGACCGGGAGGAGAACATCCGGCTGATGGCCGCGAAGTTCCGCGCCTCCATGGCCGAGCACCTCGCCGACCCCGCCTGGAAGGCCCTGCTCAGGCGCCTCCAGCAGGGCTCGCCCGAGTTCTGCGCGATGTGGGAGCGGCACGAGGTCCTCGTCCAGCCCGACAGCCACGTCAAGCGCTACCTCAACCCCGACGTCGGCCTGCTCGCCTTCGACTTCACCCACCTCTGGCTCGGCCCCCAGCAGGGCCCCCGCCTCACCACCTACGCCCCCGCCGACCCCACCACCCGCGAACGCCTCCACCGCCTCCACCACCTCACCCTCCCCCCAACCCCCCACCCCCTCCCGGCCTGACCGGGACAAGGGGGCGGGGGCGGCCGCTTCCGCACGAAGGGGCCGCCCCCGGTGGGGCGGGGTCGGGGGGTGCCGGTGGTGAGGGTTGGGCGGCCCCGGTGGGGGCCGCCGCCGGCGGGCCGACCCGGCCCCGGTTTCAGGTGGTCAACTCAGCCCCGCCCGCCCGGCTTCGAGGCGGGCGACGGGGATGCGGAAGGGTGAGCAGGAGACGTAGTCCAGGCCCACCCGGTGGAAGAAGTGCACCGACTCCGGGTCGCCGCCGTGCTCGCCGCACACCCCGAGCTTCAGGCCGGGGCGTACCGCGCGCCCCGCCTCCGCGGCCGAGCGGACCAGGGACCCGACCCCGTCGACGTCGATCGTCTCGAACGGGGACACCCCGAAGATGCCCTTCTCCAGGTAGGCGGTGAAGAACGACGCCTCCACGTCGTCCCGGGAGAAGCCCCACACCGTCTGGGTGAGGTCATTGGTGCCGAAGGAGAAGAACTCGGCCGCCTCCGCGATCTGCCCGGCGGTCAGCGCGGCCCGCGGCAGCTCGATCATGGTGCCGATCGACAGCCTCAGCTCGGTGCCGCTGGCCGCCTCGACCTCGGCGATCACCGCGTCGGCCTCGTCGCGGACGAGTTCCAGCTCCTGCACGGTGCCCACCAGCGGGATCATGATCTCCGGGCGCGGGTCGCCCTTCACCGAGCGCCGGTACGCCGCCGCCTCGGCGATCGCCCGCACCTGCATCGCGAACAGCCCGGGGATGACCAGGCCGAGCCGCACCCCGCGCAGCCCCAGCATCGGGTTCTGCTCGTGCAGCTTGTGCACCGCCTGGAGCAGCCGCAGGTCGTTCTCGTTGGCGTCCTTGCGGGCCTCGGCGAGCGCGACCCGCACCGACAACTCCGTGATGTCCGGCAGGAACTCGTGCAGCGGCGGGTCCAACAGCCGTACGGTGACCGGCAGTCCGTCCATCGCCTCGAAGAGCTCCACGAAGTCGGCCTTCTGCAACGGCAGCAGCGCGCCCAGCGCCTCCTCCCGTTCGGCGTCGGTGTCGGCGAGCACCAGCCGCTCCACCAACTCCCGCCGCTCGCCCAGGAACATGTGCTCGGTGCGGCACAGCCCGATGCCCTGCGCGCCGAACCGCCGGGCCCGCGCGGCGTCCTCGGCGTTGTCGGCGTTGGCCCGCACCCGCAGCCGCCGCACCCGGTCGGCGTACGCCATCACCCGGTGCACCGCCTGCACCAGTTCGTCGGCCTCCTCCGCACCGGCGTGCATCCGGCCCTCGAAGTACTCGACCACCGGAGAGGGCACCACCGGCACCTCCCCGACGTAGACCTTCCCCGAGGACCCGTCGATCGAGATGAGGTCGCCCTCCTCTATCACCACACCGCCCGGCGCGGTCAGCCGGCGCCGCTTGGTGTCGACCTCCAGCTCCTCCGCCCCGCACACGCAGGTCTTGCCCATCCCGCGGGCCACCACGGCCGCGTGCGAGGTCTTTCCGCCGCGCGAGGTGAGGATGCCCTCGGCGGCGATCATGCCGTTCAGGTCGTCCGGGTTGGTCTCGCGCCGGATCAGGATGACCCGTTCACCCGAGCGCGACCACTTCACGGCGGTGTACGAGTCGAAGACCGCCTTGCCGACCGCCGCGCCCGGCGAGGCGGCGATGCCCCAGCCGATCCGCCGGTAGCGGGAGTCCCCGGCGGTCGCGGCGTCCTCGAACCGGGGGAACATCAACTGGGCGAGCTGCGCGCCGTTGACCCGTTGCAGCGCCTCGGCCTCGTCGATCAGCCCCTGGTCGACCAGTTGCGTGGCGATCCGGAACGCGGCGGCCGCGGTCCGCTTGCCGACCCGGGTCTGGAGCATCCACAGCTGGCCGCGCTCGATGGTGAACTCGATGTCGCACAGGTCCCGGTAGTGCGTCTCCAGCGTCTCCATGATCTTCATCAGCTGGTCGTACGACGCCTTGTCGATCGCCTCCAGGTCGGCGAGCGGCACCGTGTTGCGGATGCCGGCCACCACGTCCTCGCCCTGGGCGTTCTGGAGGTAGTCGCCGTAGACGCCCTGCTGGCCGCTGGCCGGGTCGCGGGTGAAGGCCACCCCGGTGCCGGAGTCGGGGCCGAGGTTGCCGAAGACCATCGAGCAGACGTTGACCGCGGTGCCCAGGTCGCCGGGGATGCGCTCCTGGCGGCGGTAGAGCTTGGCCCGCTCGGTGTTCCAGGAGTCGAAGACGGCCCGGATCGCCAGGTCCATCTGCTCGCGCGGCTGCTGCGGGAACTCCCGCCCGGCGTGCGCCTCGACGATCGCCTTGAACTCCTCGACCAGCCGCCGCAGGTCGGCCGCGTCCAGCCCGAGGTCGCTGTCGGCGCCCTTGGCCCGCTTCGCCTCCTCCAGCGCCTCCTCGAAGAGGTCGCCGTCCACCCCGAGCACGGTCTTGCCGAACATCTGCACCAGGCGCCGGTAGGAGTCCCAGGCGAACCGCTCGTCGCCGCCGGCCTGCGCGGCCAGCCCCGCCACGGACGCGTCGGACAGCCCGATGTTCAGGACGGTGTCCATCATCCCCGGCATGGAGAACTTCGCCCCGGAACGCACCGACACCAGCAGCGGGTTGTCGTGCTGGCCGAGGGTGCGGCCCATCCGCTGCTCCAGCGCGTCGAGGTGCGCACTCACCTCGTCGCGGAGCGCGGCCGGTTCCGCACCGGACTCCAGGTAGACCTTGCACGCCTCGGTGGTGATGGTGAAGCCCGGCGGGACCGGGAGGCCGAGGTTGGTCATCTCGGCGAGGTTCGCACCCTTCCCGCCGAGCAGATCCTTGAGGTCCTTGTTGCCCTCAGTGAAGTCGTAGACGTACTTGCGCTTCTTCTCGCGTGTCGACACGGGTCCGTTGACTCCTCGCGTCCTGGTTGCCCTGACGGCGGGGAGCGTACCCATCTCGAAGGTGCCCAAGGCCGTCCATCATCACGACACACGGGTGTAACCGCTCGTCTGCCGTCTAATCCAAAGCACGCGGCTACCGGTCGGGTCGGGGCGGTGCGTTCACGAGTCGAACGGACGACCCCGAAGCGCGAGGTGCGACGGCCGATTCGGGTACGCACAGTGACGGCTACGCGGGCGGGGTGTACACAACCGAATGGCACTGAGTGCCAAGCGTTCGAGAAGTAGCGCGCTCTGATGTGCGCTCATTTGAGCGAATGGCATATCAGACGTGGCGCGAATCACGTGATCCGCCGTCCCCGCGTCTCATCTGTCGGACGTACGAAAGGTACGTATCGCCGGGCCTTGCGCTGCCCGGTTCAGCCGCCCGAGGTGTCCGACTCCGCGTCCTCCGTCAGCGCCGCGCACTCGTACGGGTCGTTCAGCCAGCCGTCCGGCAGGACGACCCGCTTGCCCGCGGCGGTACGGCCCCGCGGCCCGTCGGCGTGCGCCGGCCACGGCTGCGTCTGGTCCAGCGAGCCGAGCAGGTCGGACAGTTCGGCCAGCGACGACGCGGTGGCCAGCGCGCGGCGGACGTCGGAGCCGACCGAGAACCCCTTGGTGTACCAGGGGACGTGCTTGCGGAAGTCGACCACTCCGCGCGTCTCGTCGCCCAGCCACCGCCCGAGGAGGTCGGCGTGCCGCAGCATCACCGCGGCGACCGCGGCGAAGTCGGGGCGGGCGGCGGCCTGGTCGCCGCCCTCGCCCGTACGACCGGGGCCCAGTGCGGCGACCAGGTCGCCGAACAGCCACGGCCGGCCCAGGCAGCCGCGGCCGACCACCACCCCGTCGCAGCCGGTCTCGCGCATCATCCGCGCCGCGTCCTCGGCGCACCAGATGTCGCCGTTGCCCAGCACGGGGATCTCCGGGACGTGCTCCTTGAGCCGGGCGATGGCGTCCCAGTCGGCGGTGCCGCCGTAGTGCTGGGCGGCGGTGCGGCCGTGCAGCGCGACCGCGGTCACGCCCTCCTCGACGGCGATCCGGCCGGCGTCGAGGTAGGTCAGGTGGTCGTCGTCGATGCCCTTGCGCATCTTGATGGTGACCGGCAGGTCGCCCGCGCTGCCGACCGCCTCCCGCAGGATCGACCGCAGCAGGTTGCGCTTGAAGGGCAAGGCCGAGCCGCCGCCCTTGCGGGTGACCTTCGGCACCGGGCAGCCGAAGTTGAGGTCGATGTGGTCGGCGAGGTCCTCGTCCACGATCATCCGCACCGCCTTGCCGACGGTCGCCGGGTCCACGCCGTACAGCTGGATCGACCGGGGGGTCTCGGCGGCGTCGAAGTGGACGAGCTGCATCGTCTTCTCGTTGCGCTCGACCAGGGCGCGGGTGGTGATCATCTCGCTGACGAAGAGCCCCTGGCCGCCGGAGAACTCGCGGCACAGGGTGCGGAACGGCGCGTTGGTGATCCCGGCCATGGGGGCGAGCACGACCGGGGGCCACACGGTGTGCGGGCCGATCTGGAGGGCACCCGGGGCGGGTGCGGCCTTCGGCTGGGGTGCGCCGGTCGCGGGCGGGGCCAGGGTGGCGTCAGCGGTCATGCGCCCATTGTCCCGTACTGGGGGAGCGGACCTCGAAACGGTTGTACGACAACAACGAAATCGGTTGTAGAGTAGTAATGATTCTACTTGTACAAGCGATGCGAGAGGCCGGGACGCGAAGGTATGCCCGAACTGACCTACCGGCGCCGGATGCTGGTCCTGGCGATCTGCTGCATGAGCCTGCTGATCGTCAGCCTGGACAACACGATCCTCAACGTCGCGCTGCCCTCGATGCAGCGGGACTTCCACGCCTCGCTCTCCGGGCTCCAGTGGACGATCGACGCCTACCTGGTGGTGATCGCCTCGCTGCTGCTGCTGGCCGGCTCCACCGCCGACCGGGTCGGGCGGAAACGGATCTTCCAGATCGGCCTGGTGGTCTTCACCCTCGGGTCGGCGCTGTGCAGCCTCGCCCCCGGGCTGGGCTGGCTGATCGCCTTCCGCATGCTCCAGGCGGTCGGCGGCTCGATGCTCAACCCCGTGGCGATGTCGATCATCACCAACACCTTCGTCGACCCCAAGGAGCGGGCGAAGGCGATCGGCGTGTGGGGCGGCGTGGTCGGCATCAGCATGGCGGCCGGTCCGATCATCGGCGGTGCGCTGGTGGAGTCCGTCGGCTGGCGCTCGATCTTCTGGATCAACGTGCCGGTCGGCCTGGCCGCGCTGGTGCTGACCGCGCGGTTCGTGCCCGAGTCGCGGGCGCCCCGGGCCCGCCGGATCGACCCGGTCGGCCAGGTGCTGGTGATCCTGCTGCTCGGCACCCTCACCTACGGGATCATCGAGGGCACCGGCGCGGGCTGGGGCTCGCCGCTGATCGTCAGCTGCTTCGTGGTGGCCGCGGCGGCGGTGCTGGCGCTGGCCGGCTACGAGCGCCGCAGGTTCGACCCGCTGATCGACGTGCGGTTCTTCCGCAGCGTGCCCTTCAGCGGCGCCACCCTCATCGCGGTGTGCGGCTTCGCCGCGCTCGGCGGGTTCCTCTTCCTCAACACCCTCTACCTCCAGAACGACCGCGGCCTGTCGGCGCTGAAGGCCGGTCTGTACATGGTGCCCATGGCCGTGATGTGCCTGGTCTTCGCGCCGCTGTCCGGCCGGCTGGTCGGCGCCCGCGGGCCGCGGCTGCCGCTGGTGCTCGCCGGGATCACGATGACCGCCAGCGGCGTGCTCTTCTCGGCGTTCCACGCGGAGGAGCACAACGCCGAACTGTTCGCCTCCTACGTCCTGTTCGGCATCGGCTTCGGCCTGATCAACGCGCCGATCACCAACACCGCGGTGTCCGGGATGCCGCGCGCGCAGGCCGGGGTGGCCGCCGCGGTCGCCTCCACCAGCCGGCAGGTCGGCTCGTCGCTCGGCGTCGCGGTGCTGGGCGCGGCACTGGCGGCCGGGCTGCACGAGGGAGCATGGTGGATCATCGCCGGGTGCGGGGCGGCCGTGCTGGCGCTCGGCGTCCTCACGACCGGGCGCTGGGCGCGCGGGACGGCGGAGCGTACGGCGTCGGCGCTGATGGCGCCGGAGGTGGAGAAGGACGAGATGGCGGTGAGCGCGTCGTGACGACGGCGGAAGCGGCAACGGCAACGGGTGCGGGTGCGGCTGCGGGTGCCGAGGTCCGGACGGGGGCGGCCGAGCGGATCTGGAGTAACCTCCGCGCGCTGGTGCTGGAGCAGAACGAACGGCGCAAGGAGACCGCCGAAGCGCTCGGGATGAGCTTCTTCCGGGTCAAGGCGCTGCGCCGGATCGCCGCGCGCCCCTACCGGATGAGCGACCTCGCCACCGAACTCGCCTCCGACCGCCCCTACCTCACGCTCATCGTCGACGACCTGGAGAAACGCGGCCTCGTCGAGCGCCGCCAGCACCCCACCGACCGCCGCTGCAAGATCGTCTCCGCGACGGAGCAGGGGCAGGCCGCCGCGGCCCGCGCGAACGCGATCCTCGGCAACCCCCCGCCCGCGCTCGCCGCCCTCCCCCCGGACGACCTCGCGACCCTCGACCGCGTCATCGCCACCCTCGTCGCCTCCGGCGCCCAGGCCTTGGCCGGCCCCCCTGCCGTCGAACCCGGCGAGTAGCAGCCCGACCGCCGCTGCCCGGTGTGCGGGCAGTGGCGGGTGGGGGTTGGGGGGATGACAGCGGGGTGGGGAGCGAAAGTTTCGTAAGAGGGAGCGAAGGTTAAGGGCACTGCTCTTGCGGGGCGGGCGGGCTACGATCACGGGTATGAGTACCACCAGCGTGCAGCCGCCCCGTGACGACCAGCCGGAGCCGTCCGGCGGCGGCACCGCGACGCTTGCCGAGATCGCACGGGCCGCGGGCGTGTCGGCTCCGACTGTTTCGAAGGTCCTCAACGGCCGGGGCGATGTCGCACCCGCCACCCGCAGCCGGGTGGAGGAGCTGCTGCGCCGGCACGGCTACCAGCGGCGGCGCGGCAGCGTGCAGCCGGCGCCGCTGATCGACCTGGTCTTCCACGAACTGGAGAGCTCCTGGGCGATGGAGGTGATCCGCGGGGTGGAGAACGTGGCCCGGCAGGAGAGCCTGAACGTGGTGCTGTCGGAGTCCGCCGGCCGGCTCAGCCCCGGGCAGACCTGGGTGGACGGGGTGCTCGCCCGCCGCCCCACCGGGGTGATCCTGGTGCTGTCCGGCCTCGACCCGGCGCAGCGCGCCCAGCTGATCAGCCGCGACATCCCGTTCGTGGTGCTGGACCCGGCCGGCGACCCGGGCGAGGACGTCCCCGCGATCGGCGCGGCCAACTGGCAGGGCGGCCTCGCCGCCACCCGCCACCTGCTGGAGCTGGGGCACCGCCGGATCGGCGTGATCGGCGGGCCCGACGGCATGATGTGCAGCCGGGCCCGGATCGACGGCTACCGCGCGGCCCTGGAGACCGCCGGCGTCGGCTACGACCCGGCGCTGGTGCGGTCCGGCGACTTCCACCACGAGGCCGGCTACACCGCCGGACTGGCGCTGCTGGGCCGCCCGGACCGCCCCACCGCCGTCTTCACCGGCAACGACCTCCAGGCCCTGGGGCTCTACGAGGCCGCCCGCGAGCTGGGCCTGCGCGTCCCGCAGGACGTGAGCGTGGTCGGCTTCGACGACCTGCCGCTGGCCCGCTGGATCAGCCCGCCGCTGACCACGGTCCGGCAGCCGCTGACGGAGATGGCCGAGGCCGCTGCGCGGCTGGTGCTGGACCTCAGCCGCGGCAAGCAGCCGAGCACCCTGCGGGTGGACCTGGCCACGCGGCTGGTGGAGCGGGCCAGCAGCGCGCCGCCCCCCGCCGCGGACGAAGCGCCGTAACGCGTCAGGCGAGCCGCACCGGGTAGCTCGCCACGGCCACCGTGTCGTCGTCCAGGCACCGCCCGTCCGCCAGGTCGAACCGCTGCTTGAGCAGGGGCGAGGCCACGTACGGGCGGTGGTCGGGCGCGGTTGAGCCGACCAGGCCGTGGCTGAGCACGCCCGCACCGGTGAACGGGTCCACGTTCCCGATCGCGTACAGCTTCCCGCCGCGCACCCGGAAGAGCGCGGCCTGCGCACCGTCGGGCAGCAGTACCGCCACCCCGCGGCCGGGCCCCAGCGCGTCGAGCCGGCACACCGCGAACCAGCCGCCGGGGACCCGCAGTTCGACCGTGGCCGGGCGGTCGGGAGCTTCCGCGGCGGCGCTCGGCGCGGTCAGATCGGTCGTGGCACTCATACGGTCACCGTCTCGGTCAGGGCCAGCAGTACCGGCTCGGGCTTGATCTGGTCGCGCTCCGGCACGAAGCGGACCGTGGGGTCGGGGGTGTCGGGCGCGTTCACGAAGGACACGAACCGGCGCAGCCGCTCGGGGTCGCCCACGGTGTCCGCCCACTCGTCGCGGTAGTGCGCCACGTGCTCGGCCATCAGCGCCTCCAACTCCGCGCAGATGCCCAGCGAGTCGTGCACCACCACGTCCCGTACGTGGTCCAGGCCGCCCGGGATGCGCTCCAGCCACACGCTGGTGCGCTCCAGCCGGTCCGCGGTGCGCACGTAGAACATCAGGAACCGGTCGATCAGCCGGACGAGTTCGGCGTCCGAGAGGTCCTTGGCGAGCAGGTCCGCGTGGCGCGGGGTGGCGCCGCCGTTGCCGCCGACGTAGAGGTTCCAGCCGGACGCGGTCGCGATCACCCCGAAGTCCTTCGACTGGGCCTCCGCGCACTCCCGGGCGCACCCCGACACCGCCGACTTGAGCTTGTGCGGGGAGCGCAGCCCCCGGTAGCGCAGCTCCAGGTCGATCGCCATCCGCACGCTGTCCTGCACGCCGAACCGGCACCAGCTCTGCCCCACGCAGGACTTCACGGTGCGCAGCGCCTTGCCGTAGGCGTGGCCGGACTCGAACCCGGCGTCGACCAACCGGGCCCAGATCAGCGGGAGCTGCTCCACCCGGGCGCCGAACATGTCGATCCGCTGGCCGCCGGTGATCTTCGTGTAGAGGCCGAAGTCCCGGGCCACCTCGCCGATCACGATCAGCTTCTCCGGGGTGATCTCGCCGCCCGGCACCCGCGGCACGATCGAGTAGGAGCCGTTCTTCTGCATGTTGGCCAGGAACCGGTCGTTGGTGTCCTGCAACGCGGCCTGCTCGCCGTCCAGGACGTGCCCGCTCGCCCCGATCACCGGCGCCAGCGACGCGAGGATCGAGGCGACCGCGGGCTTGCACTCCTCGCAGCCCTCGCCGCCGCGCGCCGCCTCCCGCCCGTATCCGTCGAGCAGTTGGCGGTAGGAGGTGATGCGCAGCGCGCGCACGATCTCGTACAGCTCGGTGCGGGTCTGCGGGAAGCAGCGGCACAGGCCGGTGTCCACCTCGACGCCGTTCGCGGCGAGTTCGGCGGTCACGATCTGCCCGAGCACCTTCACGCAGCTGCCGCAGCCGGTGCCGGCCCGGGTGCACTTCTTCACGTCCGGCACCGAGGTGCAGGAGTGGTCGGTGACGGCCGAACGCACCGTGCCCTTCGCCACGTTGTGGCAGGAGCAGATCACGGCGTCGTCGGGCAGCGCGGACACGCCCAGTCCCGCGGCGCCGCCGCCCGCGCCCGCGCCCGCCGGGAGCACCAGGTGCTCGGCCGCGACCGGCGGCACCGTGCCGGTCAGCGGGCGCAGCAGCCCGTAAGACTCGGTGTCGCCGACCAGCACCCCGCCGAGCAGCGTGCCGTCCTCGGCGACCACCAGCTTGCGGTAGACCCCGGAGCGCGGGTCGGCGTACACCACGTCCAGGCAGCCGTCGGCGGCGCCGTGCGCGTCGCCGAAGCTGGCCACCTCCACGCCGAGCAGCTTCAGCTTCGCGGAGGTGTCCGCGCCGGTGAACGCGGCCGTCTCGCCCGCGATCCGGCGGGCGGCCGTCTCTGCCATCTCGTAGCCGGGGGCGACCAGGCCGTAGACGCGGCCGTCGGCGGCGAGCGCGCACTCGCCGATCGCGTACACCGAGGGGTCCGCGGTGCGGCAGGACGCGTCGACCACGATGCCGCCGCGTTCGCCGACCGGCAGGCCGCACTCCCGGGCCAGCTGGTCGCGCGGCCGGACCCCCGCGGAGAACACCACCAGGTCGGTGCCGAGCGTCGAACCGTCGGACAGCGCCATCGCGCGCACCCGCCCGTCCGGGCCGGCGACGATCTCCTGGGTGCCGACGCCGGTGTGCACGGCCACGTCCAGCTGCTCGATCCGGCGCCGCAGCGCGCGGCCGCCGCCCTCGTCGACCTGCACCGGCATCAGCCGGGGCGCGAACTCCACGACGTGCGTCTCCAGGCCCAGGCCCTTCAGGGCGCCGGCCGCCTCCAGGCCGAGCAGGCCGCCGCCGACCACGGTGCCGCTGCTCGCGCCCGCCGCGTACGCCTCGATCGCGAGCAGGTCCTCGATGGTGCGGTAGACGAAGCAGCCCGCCGCGTCCCGGCCCGGCACCGGCGGCACGAACGGGTACGAGCCGGTGGCCAGCACCAGCGTGTCGTACGCCACGACCAGCCCCGAACGGGCCGTCACCGTGCGCGCGTCCCGGTCGACGGCCACCGCGGGGTCGCCGAGCCGCAGCTCGATGCCGTGCCGCGCCATGAAGCCGTCCGGTACCAGGCCCAGCTCCTCCGGGGCGGTCCCCTCGGAGAAGTACGAGGTCAGGTGGACCCGGTCGTAGGCCGCGCGCGGCTCCTCGCACAGCACCACCACCCGGGCCCTGGCGGTGAGCCCGCGGTCGGCCAGCGCCTCCAGGAAGCGCTGCCCGACCATGCCGTGGCCGACCAGCACGATCGTCGGGCGCGTCTCGGTTCGGTTCTCCATACCCGCAACCCTGCGCCGCCGCTGTTTCCCGAGGACATCCCGCCGATTTCCCGACGGCAACGCTGCCCTCATCCCCCCGGGTGCCCCGGTGTGAGCGCGGCGGCGGCCGCTTCGTGGGCCGGGGTTACGCGGGGGAGGTGGGAACGGGCCTCGCGGTGGGGGCGTGGTGGACGGGGAAGTTGACGGAGTTGGCGATGAAGCAGAGCTCTTGGGCGCGCTCGTGGAGGGCGTGGGCCAGGTCGAGCATGTCGGGGGAGGCGACCTCGACCTCGGGTCGCAGGACGGCCTCGGTGAAGTGGCCGGCGCCGTCGGGCGTCTCGGTCATGGTGCCCTCGGCACGGTCGGTGTAGCCGGTCACCACGACGCCGTTGACCGCGCAGAGGTGGAGGTAGGAGAGCATGTGGCACTGCGAGAGCGCGGCGAGCAGCATCTGCTCGGGGTTCCACCGGTCGGCGTCACCGCGGAAGTGCGGGTCGGCGGACCCGGCGATCACGGGTGTGCCGGGTGCTGTGACCTCGTGGGTACGGCGGTAGGAGCGGTAGGAGTCCGTGCCGGTGCCGACGTTGCCGGTCCAGACCAGCTCGGTCCGGTAGATGTGCTGCCGGGCGGACGGCATGGCGGCTCCCTCGGGTCGGTGGCCGCCATGCTAACCAAGCGGTCGCTTCCCACCGCTCAGCGGGCGGCCAGGGCGCGGGCCACTGCGGTCTCGTGGCGGCCGAGGAACTTCGGGTTCGGCTTGAGCACGACGTCGAGTGCGGCCTTGTCCGCGGCCAGCACCTCCCGGGTGCCGCCGGCGTACCAGGTGGCGTCGTGCCGCTCGTCGACGCCGACGCCGTACGCGTCGATCCCGGCGGCCGTGCACAGCGCCAGCGCCCGGTCGACGTGGAAGCCCTGGGTGACGAGCACCGCGCGCCGCACCCCGAAGATCCGCCGGGCGCGGTCGCAGGAGTCCCAGGTGTCGAAACCGGCGTAGTCCAGCACCACACGGGAGGCGGGCACGCCGTGCGCCTCCAGGTAGGTGCGCATCGCGGCCGGTTCGTTGTAGGAAGGGCGGCTGTTGTCGCCGGTGGCGAGGATCACCCGCACCTTGCCCGCGTCGTAGAGCCGCACCGCCGCGTCGAGCCGGTGCGCGAGGTAGGCCGACGGGACGTTGCCGGTCAGTCCCGCGCCGAAGACCACGGCGACGGGCGCGCTCGGCACGTCCTGCTCGGAGCGCACCCGGCTGTCCTGGGTGAGCCGCAGCCACGCGGAGGGCAGCAGCGCGAGCACGCACAGGGCCACCGCGCAGCGCAGCAGGCGGCGCCGGGCGCGGCGGGACTCCGGCAGGCGGGGGAGGAGCCGGGGGCGGGCGCCGTCGGGCACGAGCAGGCCGTCCCGGGTGCGCGGGCGGTGCGGCGGGGCCACGCCTCGGCGCGCCCCCGGTGCACGTACGGTCCTCCGCGCACGGAGGGTCCCCGGCACCCGTACGGTCCCCGGCGTGCGGGTCGGACCGGTCCGGTCACGCATGCCGTACTCCCTCGCTCGACGCGGCGGACGCACCCGCGCCCGCCGTACGCACCCCGCCCTACACGCTCAGGGACGTCCGCCCGGCCCACGCGGTTGCGGTGAACTCCCGTGCCGCGGCAGCCGAGTACAGCGCCGCGGCCAGCCAGGCGGTGGCGAACGCGTCCGGGTCGGCGGGCAGCATCGCGCCCAGCCGGTCCGGGCGGCGGGCCCGGGTCGCGGCGGCCAGTGCCCGCGCGCACGCCGCGGCCGTCGGCAGTCCGGCGGCCACCAGCCGCCCGGGCAGCTCCGGGTCGACCGCGGCGGCGGCCAGCGCACGGCCGCCCGCCACGGTGCGGCCCACCGCCCGGCTGAGCAGCTCCCACTCCACCGGGGGCGGCGCGAGCGGCGGCGCCGGCGGCGGGGCCGCGGCGACTCCGGTAGGCCCGGCGGCGCCGGGCGGGAGGCGGTCCAGCCCCAGGTCGTGGCGGGCGCCGTCCTGCGCCGCCAGGGCCAGCGCCGCGACGCTGGAGGGCCGGTCGGACGTGAGCCGGCCGATCAGCCGGACCCGGCCGCCGGGGCGCTCGGCGAGCCGCCGCAGGTTGTCCGCGTACGTCAACTCCGGCCGCTCGTCCGGCGCGTGGAGCAGGACCGGCGGGCCGTCGTCGGGCACCAGCACGGGCCGACCGCCGCGGACGGCCACGGTCCCGTCGAGGAAGAGCAGGTCGGAGCCCGCGGGGCGGCGCTCGGGGTCGGCCGCCTGATGGGCGAGCACCGCCCGGACCTGGTCCGCGGGCGGGCGGCGCCACAGCGCGTCCAGCGGCTCCGCGTACCAGTCCGCGCCGCCCGCGCCGACCGTCCGCAGCCCGGCGCCGCCGCCGATCCGGCCGTCCTCCGTGACGGTCGCGCCGGTGGCGATCAGGCCCGCGCCGCGGCCGAGTGCGCGCAGGGACAGCGCCGCGCCGCCCGGCACCCGGGTGCCGGCGGCGGCCCTGGCCCGGTCCGGCGGCCCGGGCGCGACCACGGCCAGGGTGCGCAGCGCGCCGCCCGGCGCGAGGGCGTACGTCCGCGCGCCCGCGTAACCCGACGCGGTCACCACCGGCTCGGTGAACAGCCCGTACAGCCGCAGTGATCCGCTCGGGCGGTAGGTCCGGCGGGCCTCGCCCGCCGCCCGGTGCGCGGCGGCGCGGGAGGCGGGGTCGGCCGGGTCGGCGTCCCGCACGGTGCGGGCCAGGTCGAGCAGTTCGGCCAGGTCGTCGACCAACTCCGCCAGCCGGAAGGAGGGTTCGGCGGCGCGGGCCTCGCCCAGGCGGCGGGCGGCGCGGACCGCGGCGGCGGCCGGGCGGTGCAGGCCGGCCAGCCGGGCGGAGCGGGCGGCGTGCAGCAGGCCGGTGCGCGGCAGCGTGGAGGCGACGGCGCCCTCGCGCAGGACGGCGACCCCGGCCGCCCACAGGGCGTGTGCGGCCTGCCGCACGGCCGGGGACAGCGGGGGCGGGTCCGACGGTGTTCCGGGAGCGGGGGGTGCGGAGGCCGCGGCGGGTGCGGGTGCGGGTGCGGGCGCTGGTGCGTCCGGCAGCGGGTCGGGCCGCTGCGACGGCTCGGGTGCTTCCGCGACGGCAGCGCTGCTTTCCCCCGGGCGTCCTCCGCCTTCGACGTCCCCGGCGCCCTCCGTGTCCTCGGGCTCCTCCGCTTCTTCCTCCGCCTCCTCCGCCAGGGGCGCCGCCGCCAGTACGGCGGCCCGGTGCAGGCAGGCCGGGGCGAGCAGGCAGTCGCAGCGCACCGCGGCGGCCGTCGCCACCGTGCCCCGCGCGGTGAGGGCGAGCAGCACCGAGGTGTCCGCGTCCACCGCCACCCGCACGGCACCCTCCTCCCGGGTCACCTGCCACCCGGCCACCTTCGCCACCGCACCGTCGAGCCGCTTGCGCAGCCTCGGCGGCAGGTCCGCCAACGCGTCCGCCGCCGCCCCCGCCGCGACCGGCGGCAGCCCCGTACCCCGCTCCATCCCCGCGCCTTCTTCCCCTCGCACCACGCCCCCCGCCACCGCACTTCATCCTGCCCCAGGGGTACGACACTCCCGGCCCGCCGTCCGGGCCCGGCTCAGCGCCCCCGCACCTGGTCCCCGATCCACCCGGCGAGCTGGAGCGGCCCGAGTGCCGCCACGGGCATGCCCGCGCCGACGAGCTGCCCGGCCACGCCCGTGGAGTAGCGCGGCCGCCCCGCGTCGTCCAGCGACGCGCAGCCGAGCACCCGGCAGCCCGCGTCCACCAGTGCCCGTACCTCCGTCAGGAGCGGCCCGACCGGGCCGCCCTCCTCGAAGTCGCTGACCAGGACGACCAGGGTGCGCGAGGGCACCGTGACGAGCGTGCGGGCGTGCCGCAGCCCGCGCGCGATGGACGTGCCGCCGCCGACCTTCACTTCGAGCAGCAGCGACAGCGGGTCGTCCACGTGGTCGGTGAGGTCGAGGACCTCGGTGGAGAACGCCACGAAGTGCGTGGTGAGCGCCGGCACCCCGGCGAGCACCGCCGCGGTGAGCGCGGCCCACACCGTGGACGCCTCCATGGACCCGGACACGTCGACGACCAGCACGACCCGCCAGTCCGCCGACGCGCGGGCGCGGGTGCGGAAGACGGGCCGCTCGGGCCGTACGGTGACCGCGCCGGTGGCCGGGTCGCGCTCGGCCGAGGCGAGGTTCGCCCGCAGGGTGCGGGCCAGGTCCAGCGGGCCGCCCGGGCGCCGGGTGGGCCGGGGGTGGGTCAGGCCGGACAGCGCCGGGCGCAGCCGCACCGCGAGCGCGCGGGTCAACTCGGCGACGATCCGAGCCACCAGGGGCCGCAGCCGCGCCAACCGGGCCTCGGGCAGGCCGCCGGCGTACGACAGGACCGTGCGCAGCAACTCGACCGAGGGCCGCGCCGACTGCGGGTCGATGGCCAGCGCCGCGTCCAGCCGGCCCGCGGTGGCCGCCACGGACAGCACCTCCTCGCGTACGTCGGCGCCGAACAGGTCCGCCAGCTCCTCGCCCCAGGCCCGGACGTCCGGGTAGGGCGCGCCCTGCCCGCCGCCCGCGCCGGTCGCGTGCGGCACGCTCGCCGCGCCCTCGCCGCGCCCGGAGCCGTACAACTCGTCGAGCGCGGAGGCGATCCGCCCGGCCCGGCCGCCGTCGGCGCCGCGGTCGGCGACCTGGCCGAGCAGCAACTGCCAGCGGACGTCGGGGGAGACGCCGAAGGCTGCGGATGCCGGTGCCGGTGCCGGCGCCGGTGCCGGTGCGGGCTCGGGTGCGGGGCGGGGCTGCGGTTCTGGGCCGGGTACGGATTCCCGGGCCGCTGCGGGTGCGGGCGCGTCCTCGGCGAGCAGCGCCAGCAGCCCGTGGGCCGCCAGCACTTCGCGCCCGGCGAGGTCCGCCGCCGTGTGCCGGGCCAGGTCGTGCGGGTCGGGCACCGCGGCACCCTGCGCGCCCGGCGCGGACGGGTGGGCGCGGACCGTGTCGAGCAGGCGCGCCCGGGCGGCCGGGGACAGGACGTCGAAGCCGTGCCGCAGCGCGGGCAGCCGGGTCAGGAACGCCCGGTCCGGCAGCTCCGCGACCAGTTCGGCGACCGGTGCCAGCAGCGGCCCCGACTCCAGCAGCGGTCCGGCCGCGGTGAGCGCACCGGCGAGGAACGCCCCCAGGTCGCGCCGCAGTTCGGGGCTGGCCGCGCCATGCGTACGGGCGGCCAGCGCGGTGCCGAACGCGGCCGGTGCGAGGTCGTCGAGCAGCACCTGGGTGGCGGCCGCGGCGCCCTTGACCAGCGGGCTGCCGTGGGCGGCCAGCCGGGCCAGGGCGTCGCGGACCCGCAGCCCGGGCGTACCGCCGCGGGTGGCGAGTTCGGCGAGCGCGCGGGCGTCGGCCGGGTCGTCGGAACCGGCGAGCCCGTCCAGCGCGCGGACGCCTGCCGCGGTGAGGGCGGCGAGCGCGTCGGCGATCCGCCCGGCCGCCCAGTCCGCGGGCAGCCCGGGCAGCAGCCCGGCCGCGATCCGGTCCAGCAGCCGTATGCCGGCGAGCAGTTCGGGCAGTGTCCCGCCGGCGGGCAGCACCTCGGCGGCCTCGGCGAGGCGGTCCGCGGCGGCGTCCGGCAGCCCGCACTCCGCGGCCTCCTCGAAGCCGGCCAGCACCTCCGCCGCCGTGGGGCCGCCGCGGCGCCGCTCGGCCAGGGCGCGGGTGCGCAGCAGCCCGGCCGCGGCCTGCGCGAGGTCGCTGCCGTGGGCGGCCGCGGCGTCCAGCATCGCCGCGGTGGTCGGGGTCCAGCCGACACTCCAGCGCACGCCGATCGTGCCAGGGCCGTCCTCCGCCTCCCCGCTGCCGCCGCCCGGCGTACCGGCCGGCGGCGATCCGAAGGGCGGGGCGGACGGGGGCGGCCCCAGCGGCGAGCCGCTGCCGTGGACGACCTCGCCGTACGGCACCCGGCACACCGCGAGGCGGCGCAGCGCCAACTCCCGGCGCAGGTCGAGCGGTGAGCGGTGGGGGTCGAGCCGCACCTCGCGCCGCTCGGGTGCCTGGGGTGCGGGCAGCCGCAGTTCGGTGAGCAGTGCCTCAACGGCCGGGCCGAGCCCGGAGCGCGGGGTGCCCGGGGCGAGCCGGCCGTGCCGGGTGCCGACCAGCACCGACTCCAGCGCCTGCGCCACCACCCGCCCCCGGCCCAGCAGTTGGCCCTGCGCGAGGACCGTCTGCGCGGCCTCCAGCAACTCCGACCGCCCGGCGGCCGGCCGGCCCCGCAAGGTCGCCAGGTCCCGTGCGTGCCGCACCATTTCGCGGGCGTCGGGCGGCCCGCACGGGTGGCCCGCGGCGCGTACCGCGGCACAGATCCGCACCGCCGTGGACACCAGCAGCGCGTCCAGCCGCTCCGGGTCGCCCGCCGCCTCCACCGCGCCCTGCTGCCACTGCGGGTCCCGCACCCCGGCCGGATACCCGGACCGCTCGTCCAGCAGCGCGAACGTGTACGGGACGAGGGAGGTCGTCACCTTCGCCGCCTTCGCCGCCTTCGCCGCGGGGGCGTCCCCGGGTACGACGTCGGGTGCGGTGCTTCGGGCGGTGCCCGGCGCGGTGCCGCCGTCCGGCAGGGCGCCCTCGGGCCGTACCGGACCCGGCAGGAGCGCCGGCGCGTGGAACGCCCCCACCAGCGCCACCGCCCGCCCCGCCCCGCGCTCGGCCATGACCCGCCGCATGTGCGCCTCGCGCCGCAGGTCGTGCGGGTCGAGGCGGTCCGCGGCGGCCGCGTCCCGGCGCAGCGCCCAGCCGACGAGCAGGGCGGCGCGCCGCAGCGACTCGGGCGAGCCGCCGGGCGCCGCGGACTCCACCAGGCGGTCCCACAGGTCGTCCTCGGCCCGGCCGCCGGCGCGGTCCCGCAGGATGTCCGCGAGACCGCGCCGCGGCGGGCCGTCCACGCCCGCGCCGCCCCCTCCGCGGCGCGGGCTGTCCCCTTCGGGCGCTCCGACCGGCAGGTCGAACGCCACCACCGGCACCCCGGCCGCCCGCGCCCAGCGCAGTGCCGCGAGTTCCGGCGAGAACTCCGCGAAGGGCAGGAACACCAGCCCCCGCGGACCGTGCCCGGCGAGCGCCACCGGCGGCAGCACCTCCGGGTCGGCCAGGTACGGCAGCCAGCTGCCGAAGTCCTCCGGCAGCTCGACGAAGAGCACGTCGGGCGCCGCCTCTTCCAGCAGCCGCGGTACGGCCGCCGCCAGTGCGGGCGAGTGGTGCCGTACCCCGATCAGATACGGCTCCCTGCACCCGGCCAGCCCCGCTGCCTCCGCCGCCACCTCCGCCCGCCCCATCCCCTCGGCCGGCGCGGGGGCGGGCGCGGTGACCTCAGCCGAGGGCATCGCGCAGCTCCCACAGGGTGCGCCACAGGGGCGCGCCCTGTTCGGCGCGGCGGCGGACGGGCCCGTCCCAGTAGCCCAGGAGGCGGGCGTGGTCGGCGGGGTCGTCCTTGCGCACGGTGCCGAGGAGGTGCCCGGGCAGGGTGCGCAGCGGGTCGCGGCCGTCGGGCAAGTAGGCGGCGGCCAGGCCCATCGAGGTGGCGACGTGGACGGCTTCGGCGGTGCTCATCACCGTGGACGGCCGTTCCACCTCCCAGCCCTCCGCGCTGCGGCCGCCGCGCAGGTCGCGGAAGGCGGTGACCAGCGCCTCCAGGACCGCCTGGTCGACGGTGAATTCGGCGCCGCCGCGGGCGAGCGCGGCCGTGGCCTGGGCGCGCACCAGCGCGGTCTCGGTGTCGAGGTCGGCGATCGGCCCGACCGTCTCGAAGTTGAACCGGCGCTTGAGGGCCGCGGACATCTCCGAGACGCCCCGGTCGCGGAGGTTGGCGGTGGCGATGACGGTGAACCCGGGCACAGCGTGCACCGTCCCCTCCCCGTCGTCCGCGCTGTCCGCCAACTCCGGTACGGCCATGCGCCGTTCGGACAGGATGGAGACCAGCGCGTCCTGCACCTCCGGCAGGCAGCGGGTGATCTCCTCGACCCTGGCCACCGCGCCGCGGGTCATCGCGGTCAGCACGGGGGAGGGCACGAGGGCCGCGCGGCTGGGCCCCTTGGCGAGCAGCGCCGCGTAGTTCCAGCCGTAGCGGACCTGGTCCTCGGTGGTGCCCGCGGTGCCCTGGACGGTCAGGCCGCTGGTGCCGCACACGGCGGCCGACAGCAGCTCCGACAGCATCGACTTGGCGGTGCCGGGCTCGCCGACCAGCAGCAGGCCCCGCTCCCCGGCGAGTGTCACCACGCACCGCTCCACCAGCGCCCGGTCGCCGACGAACTTGCGGGCCACCACCAGTTCGCGGCCGGACGGATCCTCCTCGGTGCCGGTGCGCAGCACCTCGCCGCCCGAGCCGCACACGAAGACGACCACGGCGCGCGGCGTCAGCCGCCACCCGGGCGGGCGCGGCCCGCGGTCCCACTCGGCGAGGAAGGCCAGCTCCCGCGCGTACCGGTCCTCGGCCAACTCGATCTGCCGCCGCGCCGGCTGCCCGCTCAACACGCCACCCCCACCTGTGTCTTCGCCTGCTCCCGCACCGGAACCCGCACCTTTTTCCGTACCGCCGCTCATCGCCGGCCCCGTCCCGTCCTGCGCTGCACGAACTCCTCGAACGCCGGCATGTCCCCGTCCAGCACCCGCTGCCACGCCCGCCGGAACAGCTCGGGCACCGGCTGCTCCGGTATCGGCTGGTAGGTGATCTCCAACTGGGCGGCGCTGAACAGCGGCTCCTTCCACGACTCCATCGGCAGCGCCGGGGACTTCGCCTCGACCCAGCCGCCGGGCAGGAACAGGGTGCGGCCGGCGCGCGGCCGCTTCGCCTCCACCACCAGGTCAGTGGCGGCCAGTTCGGCCCTGGCCCGCTTCGCCCGGGCGGGCTTCCAGCCGGTCCACACCGCCACATTGCGGTCGGTCGGGTCGGGCAGCGCGAGCAGCATCAGATACAGCGCGGCCGCGTCCGGCGACAGGCCGAGGTGCTGTGCGACCTGCCCGGTCAGCTCGGGCACGCTGCGCGCCGGGTCCTGCGCGGCGCCAGCCGGCCCGTCGGCGGCCACGGCGGCCGCCAGAGCGTCGCCGAGCACGTCCCGCAGCGCCTGCGCGTAGGGCTTGGCCGACCCGCCGAACGCGGCGAGTTGGACGAGTGCGGGGTGGTCGGGGCCGCCGTCCGGGGACGCGCCGGGAAGTACGGCCGCCGGCCGCAGCCACACCGTCTCCACGTCGATGCCGCGCCGCGACGTGGTGAGTGCCAGGGCCGGGCTGAGCCGGACCAGGCCCTCCGCGTCCTCGCCGCCGGTCTCCGGCAGGCCGTACGCCTGGCGCAGCGCCGGTGCGACCTGCTTGCCCTCGGCGTCCCAGATGAGGTCGGTGTCCAGCAGCAGGTGCTCGTCGGCGAGCCGGGCGCGCAGTGCGGCCAGGGTCTCGCGCAGCGCGGGGCGCAGCGGGTCGCCGTAGGGCAGCCGGTACGCCAGCCAGCGCAACGCACCGGCGTAGCGCCACAGTTCGAGCCCGGTGAGCAGCGCGGCCGGGTCGTCGGCGCGCATCTGGCTGTCCTCGCCGAGGCGCTGGCGGGTGCGGCCGTGCAGGGCCGGGTCGGACTGCGGGTTGGCGGTCTTCCCGATCCAGCCGCCGAGATCGCCCTCGCGCTCGGCGCGTTCGACCAGTTCGATCGGCACCGGGCGGCGCTTGCCCTGTACGGCCAGCCATGCGTCGGCGAGCGCGTCCGGGTCGAAGCCGTCCTGCCACAGCCGGTCCAGCGCGGCCGGGTCGGCGGGCACCAGGGCGGCGAGCAGGCGGGTGCGGTGGTCGGTGGGCAGCCGGCGCAGCTCGTCCCGTGCGGTCAGGGCGCGGTTCGGCCGCAGGTCGGCCAGGTCCAGCACCTCCGCGGGCGGCAGCCCCCACTTGCCGTGGCCGCCGAGCCCGGGCAGGCCGAGCAGCAGCAGGGCGGCCAACGACACGTCCACGCCGGTGCGTTCGGCGAACCGCGCGGCCGCCTCCGGCCGGTACGGCACCGGGCCGCGCGTGGCGACGGCGGTGAGCAGAGCCGCGATCGCGTGCGCCGGAACCTGCGGTACGGGCGCGGTACCGGTCGTGCCCGGCGGGGTGCCCAGGACGCGGTCCTCGACGAGCGTGTAGCCCTCCCACGGGCCGAAGGCGCCGTCGGGCGCGAACTCGACCGCCTTCCAGGACTGCCGGTCGTCGCTCCGGTCCTGGGTGTAGGCGGCGATCAGCAGGGTGCGGTCGCCGCTGCGCAGCACCTCGCCGATCCGGGTGGTGGCGGGCTTCCCGGTGATCTCCACCAGCCGGAGCCGGCCGCGCGGGTCGGTGAACACGCTGTCGCCGCCGGCCGGGTCCGGGGTGAGCAGCGCGGGCAGGAACTCCAGCAGTGCGGCGCGCTGGTCCTGCGGGGTGCCCGGGGCGGCGGCGCGGGCCGCGGCGGCGGCGACGCCGGAGCCGGCGAGCGTGAGCCAGTCGAGGTCGTGCCTGCGCTGCTGGACGAAGTACGGCAGGCGCCGGTCGTCCTGCTCGGGCTCGGCTGCCGGGCGGGCTTCCTGGGTGCCGGCGATGACCGCGTGGAGGGTGTGCAGGGTCTCGATCGTCCCGAAGCTCCGGACGTTCGCGGCGCCGGGGTAGCCGCCGACGGCCACGAAGCCGGTCAGTCCGCGCAGCGCTTCGGTGATCATCCGGTCGTGGGCGTGCTCGGCCACCGCCGGGGGCTTGTCCTCGGCCGCCGGGGTGCGGCGCTCGGCGAGCCGCATGACCAGGCGGGCCGCGGCCGCGGTGACGGCGACGATCGAGGCGACGCCCTTGACCAGCCGCGGGTCGCCGATCCCCGGCAGCACCTCGTGCACGGCCGCGCGCAGGTCCGGGTGGTCGTGCTCGGCGGAGCCGGGCTTGGTGCCGCGCACCGGGGCCAGGAGCGCGGCGGCCTGCTCGTCGGTGACGGCGCGCAGCACCGCGGAGCCGGCCTCGTCGCGCGGGCGCAGCGCGTGCCAGTACCACAGCGGCGGCACGAGGCCGGTGCCCTGTGCGTGCGGCCCGCCGCGGGCGCCGGTCTCCACCTCGCCCAGCTCGACGCCGTCCGTGTCGTACAGCTGGACGGTCCGGGTCCAGGTGTTCCGCGTGCTCGGGTGGAGCACGGCGCCGCCCGGCAGCCGCAGCGGCGGGGCGAGGGTGCCGCGGCCGGCGAGGGCGGGGGTGCGGCTGCCGTCCACGGAGCACGCGGTGTACGTGCCCGCCGCCTTGTCGTGCCGCACCCACCAGCCGAGCAGGCCGTCCTTGCTGCCGAACGGGGTGCCCTCCAGGCCCGGTTGCAGCGGGAGCAGGGACGACCAGGACTCGACGACCTGCTGGCCGGCGCCGTCGTCGGCGAGGGCGCTGTCGAAGAAGGCGGGCAGACTGGCGCGGCCGCGGACCGCGCCGGCCGGGTCGTACTCGTGCCAGCGGTTCTCGTGCAGCACCCAGTACGAGATGCCGTCGGAGGCGATCGGGCGGCGCCCGGCGAACGAGGTGTCGCCCGGCAGCACCGGCCGGGCGCCGAACCAGCGGCCGCCGCCGGGCAGCGCGAGCGACACCGGACCGGCGTCGCGGTGCGGGGCGGCGAGGTCGCCGCCCGGGCGGAAGACGTCCGCGGGGCGGCCGGACCAGGCCGCGCGCCGCTCGTCGCCGTAGCCGGACACGATCAGCCACTGGCCGTCGACCCACCGCACGACGGGCCGCATCCAGGAGTAGCGGTTCGGCGCGGGCAGCGGCAGGGTGCGCTCGTCGAGCACCGCGTCGGGGCCGACAGCGGCCACGTGCGGGCCGTTGGCGACGATCAGCGCGGGCCAGGCGTCGTCGAGTTCGAAGTCCAGGTCGTCGGCCTTGACGGTGGCGCGGTACCGCTCGACATAGGAGTCCAGGGCGGGCCAGCCCAGTTCGTCGAGGATGCCGGCGCGCAGGGTGCGGGCCAGGACGGGCGCCACGTCGAAGGCGGCGAGCCGGTCCACGGCCGCGGGCGCGGTGGCGAGCACCTCGGGGTCGGCGAAGCGGTCGACGCGGGCCAGCAGCCGGCCGAGTTCCGGCAGGCCGAGCGGGCGCGCCAGGTCCTCGGCGCGGGCGGCGAGCCAGCCGGCGACGGCCGCGGACAGCCGGGGGTGGGTCGCCAGCGTCCGCAGGTTCTCCGGGCCTTCGACATGGGTCGCGACCTGTTCGACGGCCGCACCCAGCATCGGTGCGAACCGCGGGTCGGCGACGACCGCGCCCAGGTCGCGGCGGCCGGGGCTGTCGTCGGTGAGCCAGTCGCGCAGGTCGACCGCGACGCCGGGGTGCGGGTCGGCGACCGGCACGCCGGTGGCCAGGCACACGTCCAGCAGGTCGGGGTCGAGCTCGCGGTGGCCGCGCTCGGCGGTCAGCCGGACCGGCTCGCCTTCGCGGGCGAGCTGGGGCGCGAACCGCTCGACCAGTTCCAGTTCGGCCGCGAGCCGCTCCTCCTGGCGGCGGTAGCCGCGCCGGCGGAACTGCGCCCACTGGCTGAACCACCAGGCGGCGCTGGGGACTTCGGCGTCCCGCTCGGACGGGGAAGCCGCAGCGGCCTCCGCCGAGGCGCCCGCCGCGGTGGCCGCCGGGCCCTCGGCGAGCAGCGCGAACGCGCCTGCCTGCTCCAGCAGTTCCAGCCACATCGTGTCGATCGCGGTCCGGCCGGTGTAGGTGTTCGCCGCCTCGGCGGGGAAGAGGCGCAGCAGCCGGGCCCGGGTGGCGCGGTGGGAGCGGGCGGCGGTGAGCAGGCCGGTGCGGGCGGACTTCCAGAACGACACGGCGGCGCGGTCGATCGCGCTGGTCCCGAGCAACTCCTCGATCAGCGCGGCCTCTTCGGCCGGCGCGTCGCGCCCGGCGGCCTTGGCAAGCCGGCGCAGGTCGTCGATGAGCCCGGCGTACGGCGGCAGCCCGGCGGCGGCCCGCTCCCCGCTCAGCAGCCGGAACTGGGTGAACGCGGCCTCGGGGGAGAGGCGTTCGGACAGCCCGCGGGCCTGTTCGCGCAGCGTCTTCCCGGACAGCGCCCCGGCCGAGGCGAACTCCAGGAACACCTCGCGCAGCCGCTCCTCGTCGACCGCCAGGGCGTGCCGCCGCTCGGCGTCGCGCGCCTTGCCGAAGTACGAGGAGGCGTACGTGGTGGACTCGGCGGCGAGGAAGATCCGCGCCACCTCTTCGTAGTACGTGGGCAGGAAGTGCGGCACCGAGCGGTCCAACCGCTCGCCGATCTCGGTGAAGCCGTCCTTCGCGTGGCCGGGCCGGGAGGCGGCGAGCCGGGTCAGCCGCTCCATCTCCTTGACGACGGCGAGTGCGTGGCGGGCGTTGGCCGGGTCGTTGACCAGGGCCCAGGCGGGGAAGCCGAGGGAGCGCCGCAGGACGTGCCCGACCGGGACCGCGGTCGCGGCCTCGGCGCCGTCCGTGCGGTCGCCCTTCGTGCGGTCGCGCTCCGTCCGGGTGCCCTCGTCGGCCTGCGGCCCGAACCCCGGTGCGAAGCCGAGGTATTCCAGGGACAGGTCCTCCGCCGCGCCCAGCGCCTCGGGTACCAGGCGGACGACGGTGCGGCCGGTGAGCACCGGGTGCGCGTAGGCGCGGGCGACCAGCACATCGGTCGTCGCCTCCCGCTGCCCCGCATCGGCGGCGCCCCCGCCGGCCGCCCGGCCCGTACCGGATTCCGCGCCCGGCCGGCGGTCGAGCGGCAGCACCGCGCCGGCTGCCAGCAGATCCCCGTCGTTCATCGCTTCCCCTCCGCGCCCTCTTCGTTCTCCTCGGGCACGACCCGGCCCGCGTACAGCGCCGACGCCATCCGGTGCCCCTCCGACCAGGCGACGGCGTCCACCTCCGACAGCCGCAGCCGCCCGCCGCCGCTGCCGCGCCACTCCAACTCCCCGGTGACGGCCTCGGCTTCGGGGTAGTCCGCGCCGAGCCACAGCGCCGCCTCCACCGGCCGCCCGTCCGTCACCACCTGGCAGACCGCGTGGCCGCCGCGCACCCGGTAGCCCAACTGCGTGGCGCGCGCGGTGGCGTGCCGCAGCTGCTCGAACCGGCCGCCCGCATAGGTGTCGACCGTCGTGGCCGCGCCGTCGGTCTCCGCGTCGCGCCGCCACACCTCGCGGAACAGCTGGCCGATGCTCTGCCGAACCTCCAACTCGGCGGCGAATTCCCGCAGTTCGTCGAGGTCGGCGGGGTCGGTGAGCAGGACGGGGTGGGGTATCAGCACGGCGGGCGCGGCCAGCCGCACCGAGTCGCCGTCGAGGTCCACCACGCCGAGGCCGCGCTCGGGGTCGGCGTCCCGCAGGAAGCCGGCGCGGGCCAGGTCCGGGGTGCCGTCCGCGGCGACCGGCGCCACTACCAGGTCCCGCAGCGCCGCCTGCCAGGACGCGTCGGGCCAGACCCGGGCGACCAGTGCGGCCGGCACCGGCAGGGAGCGGACGAGCCAGCTGTCGGCCTGCGCCAGGCACTCCCGCTCGTGGCGCTCCAGCCACTCCACGAGTTGCTGGAGCCGCACCACCTCCGGGTCCGCCCGCAGCTTGCCCGGCACCTGCTTCAGCGTCCGCCCCGCGGCGTTGCGGCACACCACGCGGGTGCCGTCCAGCGTCACGGCATAGCCGTCCGCCGCCTCGATCCAGCCCATCCCCGGTTCCCTCCCAGCCGTTCGCCCCCCAGGTGAAACACCCTAGGAGCCACCACTGACAATCCCCGCCCGTCCGGGTGAACGCCGGGAACGCCGGGAGCACCGGGAATATCCGGTGGCCGCCGCCGTGCCGCCGCGCCGCCGCGAATCGGAGTAAAAGTGGAGATATGACGTACCGAGCCGGCTCACCGTGCCCGCCGCACCGCGGTGAGCGGACCGTGACCCGTCGGTACGCGGCCGCAACGGCGCGGACACAACCGGTGCGCAGGATCGCGGGTATGACAGGGGAGAACAGATGGACCCGACGAGCCGGGGGGACCCGATGAGCCGGGCCGTGCTGTCCGCTGGGGCCGTGACCGGGGCCGCGAGCGCCGCCCCGGCCGGGCCTGTGGTGGGGCCGCGGCCGCCCACGCTCGTCGCCGTCGGGCACGGCAGCCGCGACCCGCGGGCCGCGCGCACCCTGGCCGCGCTGGTCGCCCGGGTCCGGATGGCGCGCCCCGGGCTCGACGCGCGGATCGCGTACGTCGAGATCGACCGCCCGCTGCTCGGCGAGGTGCTCGCGGAGCTGGCCGGGGCCGCCGTCGTCGTACCCCTGCTGTTCGGCCGCGGCCACCACGTCAAGCACGACCTGCCGCAGGCGCTGGCCGGCGCCGGCCACCTGCGGGGCGTCGTCGCCGGCGCGCTCGGCCCGCACCCGCTGCTCGCCCGCGCCCTGCACGACCGGCTCACGCAGGCCGGGTGGGACGCCGGCGGCGAGGCGGTGGTGCTGGCCGCCGCGGGCTCCCGCGACACCGACTCGGCGCGTGACACCGAACGCACCGCCGCGCTGCTGTCCGACCGGCTCGGCGGCGTGCCGGTCGTCCCCGGGTACGCCTCCGCCGCCCACCCCACCGTCCCGCAGGCCGTCGCCGCTCTCGCCGAGCGGGGCCTGCGCAAGGTCGCCGTCGCCTCCTGCTTCACCGCGCCCGGGCGGTTCGCCGCGCAGGTCGCCGCTGCCGCCCCCTGGATCGCCGCCGCGCCGCTGGGCACCCACCCGGCGATGGCCGAGCTGGTGCTGCGCCGCTACGACGAGGCGTGCGCCGGGGTGCGCCGTATTCCCGGTTCCTCCTCGTTCATCGGATGATCGCCCGGTCTCCGCGGTGCCCGCACCCGGGCCGGTTACCGTCGTCGGTATGGACGCGAACCAGCCAGGCGGCAACGGGCCGGGCGCACCCCGGACGGACGGCTACCGCGACGCCGACATCGAGCGCTATGTGCCCGAGCCGGACAAGCGGCCCGGGCGGACCGCCTTCCAGCGGGACCGGGCCCGGGTGCTGCACTCCGCGGCGCTGCGCCGGCTGGCCGGCAAGACGCAGGTCGTCGACCCCGAGGCGGGCGGCACCTCCGGCGCCGACACCAGCCCGCGCACCCGGCTCACCCACTCTCTGGAGTGCGCGCAGGTCGGCCGGGAACTCGGGGCCGCGCTCGGCTGCGACCCCGACCTGGTGGAGACCGCGTGCCTCGCGCACGACCTCGGGCACCCGCCCTTCGGGCACAACGGGGAGATGGTGCTCGACGAGTTCGCCGCCCACTGCGGCGGGTTCGAGGGCAACGCGCAGAGCCTGCGGCTGCTGACCCGGATCGAGCCCAAACGGTTCACCGAGGTCGCCGCGGCCGGCGGCGGCGAGCCCGCACTCGTCAGCGTCGGGCTCAACCTCACGCGGGCCGCCCTCGACGCCGCCACCAAGTACCCCTGGCCGCGCGGCTCCCACCCGGCCGACCCCGGCTCCCGCAAGTTCGGGGTCTACCCGGACGACCTGCCCGTCTTCACATGGGCGCGCGAGGGCGCGCCCGAGGGGCGGACCTGCTTCGAGGCCCAGGTGATGGACTGGGCCGACGACGTCGCGTACTCCGTGCACGACGTGGAGGACGGGCTCCAGGCCGGGCACATCGACCCCCGCGCGCTGGCCTCCCGGCCCGACCGGGACACCGTCTTCGCCTGCGCCGCCGACCGCTACGCCCCCGCGGGCACCGACCCCGAGGAGCTCTCGGCCGCACTCGACCGGCTCCTCGCGCAGCCCTGGTGGCCGCACCGCCACGACGACTCCGCGCTCGGCCAGGCGCGGCTGAAGGACGCGGCGTCCCAACTCATCGGACGCTTCTGCCTCGCCGCGGAAACGGCGACCCGCCGCCGCTACGGCACCGCGCGCCTCACGCGGTACGGTGCCGAGCTCGTCGTGCCCCGCGAGCAGCGGCTCGAATGCGCCGTGCTCAAGGCTGTCGCCGACCGCTACGTCATGCAGCGCGCCGCCCAGGAGCGGCGGCGCGCCGAGCAGCGCGTCGTCATCCGCGAGCTCGCCGAGACGCTTCTCGCGCGGGCGCCCGACGGGCTCGACCCCCAGTTCCGGTCCCTCTTCCTCGCCGCCACCGACGACGCGGGGCGCTGCCGCGCGGTCGTCGACCAGATCGCGTCCCTCACGGACGCCGCCGCCACCTACCGTCTCCGACGGTGAGGCCGCCCCCGGAGGTGGGTGCCCCTTGCGGTGCGGTGCCTTCTTGTGCGGGTGCGTTGTGGTTGGTCGCGCAGTTCCCCGCGCCCCTGGGTTCTGCCCCCTGCGGTGTGTGTTTCGCCTGCGGGTGCGTATGGGCTTGGCGCGCAGTTCCCCGCGCCCCTGATCGGGTTGCTCGCCGCCGTTGGGTGCGGGTCGCGGTGCGCTGCGGAGCAGCCGCACATGCCCAGGGGCGCGGGGAACTGCGCGCTCAGCCACGAGGCGCCCGGAGGCAATGGCACGCGCCGCAAGGGGCAGGACCCAGGGGCGCGGGGAACTGCGCGACCAACCACAACGCGCTCACAGGCGATGGCACGCGCCGCAGGGGGCAGGACCCAGGGGCGCGGGGAACTGCGCGGCCAGCCACAACGCACCCGCACGAGAAGGCACCGCATTGCAAGGGCTGCCACCCCCGGGGGCGGGGACGCGCCGTAGAGGGGGAGGGGCCCGGGGGCCGTGGGATGATCACGGCGCGGCACCCTTTTCGTTCGGGCCGCCGTGCGGGACGCTCAGCAGGGCAACGGACTACCTGCCGGGGAGGCACACCGTGGTGGACGCGCACCAGACCTTCGTGATCGTCGGAGCCGGCCTGGCCGGAGCGAAGGCCGCGGAGACGTTGCGCGCCGAGGGTTTCACCGGCCGGGTGATACTGATCGGCGACGAGCGCGACCACCCGTACGAGCGCCCACCGCTGTCGAAGGGCTTCCTGACCGGCAGCGCCGCACGCGACTCGGTCTTCGTGGAGCCCGCCTCCTGGTACGCGGAGCACGACGTCGAGCTGCACCTCGGCCAGCCCGTGGTGAACCTGGACCGCGCGGCGCACACCGTGAGCCTGGGCGACGGCACCGTACTCCAGTACGACAAGCTGCTGCTTGCGACGGGCGCGGAGCCGCGCCGCCTGGACATCCCGGGCACCGACCTCGCCGGGGTGCACCACCTGCGCCGGCTCGCCCACGCGGAGCGGCTGAAGCACGTGCTGACCAGCCTGGGCCGGGAGAACGGCCACCTGGTGATCGCGGGGGCCGGATGGATCGGCCTGGAGGTGGCCGCGGCCGCGCGCGGCTACGGCGCCGAGGTGACCGTGGTGGAGCCCGAGCCGACCGCGCTGCACGGCGTGCTCGGCCCGGAGATCGGCTCCGTCTTCACCGACCTGCACAGCGAGCACGGCGTCCGCTTCCACTTCGGCACCCGCCTGACGGAGATCACCGGCCAGGACGGCATGGTGCTGGCGGCGATCACCGACGACGGCACCGAGCACCCCGCGCACGACGTGCTCGCCGCGATCGGCGCGGCACCGCGCACCGCGCTCGCCGAGGCCGCGGGGCTGGCGCTCGCCGACCGCGCGGAGGGCGGCGGCATCGCCGTGGACGCCTCGCTGCGCACCTCCGACCCGGACATCTTCGCGGCGGGCGACGTCGCCAACGCGGAGCACCCGCTGCTGGGGTCCCCCACGTCCCGGACCAGGGGCGGCCGGCTGCGGGTGGAGCACTGGGCGAACGCGCTGCACGGCGGCCCCGCCGCGGCCCGTGCCATGCTCGGGCAGCAGGTCGGCTACGACCGCGTCCCCTACTTCTTCTCCGACCAGTACGACCTGGGCATGGAGTTCTCCGGGCACGCCGCGCCCGGGTCGTACGACCAGGTGGTGTGCCGCGGCGACGTCGGCAAGCGCCGGTTCATCGCGTTCTGGCTGCGCGAGGGCCGGGTGCTCGCCGGGATGAACGTCAACGTGTGGGACGTCACCGAGCCGATCCAGAACCTGATCCGCGACGGCCGCCCGGTCGACCCCGAGGCGCTGTCCGACCCGGCGGTGCCGCTAGCCTCGTTCCTGGACCGACCTGCACCGAACGCGGAGGAATGACCGTATGCGCACCGCCGTCGTACCCGTCGAGGAGATCTTCCCGCTGCGGTGGGAGGTGCTGCGCACCGGCATGCCGCGCGAGGCCGCCGTCTACCCGGAGGACGCGCGCGAGGACACCTTCCACATAGCGGCCTACGACGAGCAGGGCGCGGTCCGGGCGTGCGTGACGTTCTTCCCCGACCCCCTGCCGGGCGAGGCGGCACCCGCCTTCCGCTTCCGCGGCATGGGCAGCGCCGCCCAGGTGCGCGGGGGCGGCTTCGGTGCCGCCGCGCTGCGGGCCGGGCTGCGGGAGTCCGCGGCCCGGGGCGCCCAGGTGGTGTGGTGCAACGGCCGGGTCTCCGCCCGCGGCTTCTACGAGCACTTCGGGTTCACCGCGACCGGCGAGGAGTTCCAGCTCGCCCCGAGCGGACCGCACTACGTCTTCGTGACCAAGGAACTGGGCTGACCTGATCCCGGGACTTCCCGGGACAGGCCCGCCCGGGCACGCACGTCCCTCCCACCGCCCCGCCGGAGCTGTCGGCGGCGGGCCGTAAACTACTTCCGTGGCAGGAAGGATCAGGGACGACGACGTGAGGGCGGTACGCGACGCCGTCCCGATCGACTCCGTCGTCTCCGACTACCTCCAGCTCAAGAACGCCGGCGGCGGCAACCTCAAGGGCCTGTGCCCCTTCCACGACGAGAAGTCCCCCTCCTTCCAGGTCAGCCCCTCCAAGGGCCTCTACCACTGTTTTGGTTGCGGCGAGGGCGGGGACACGCTCGCGTTCGTGATGAAGGTGGACCATCTGACGTTCGCCGAGGCCGTGGAGCGGCTGGCCGCGCGGGTCGGGATCACCCTGCGGTACGAGGAAGGCAGCGCCGTCCCGGGGCGGCAGCAGGGCGAGCGGATTCGGCTGGTGGAGGCGCACCGCGCGGCCGCCGCCTTCTACGTGGAGCAACTCGGCTCGGCCGAGGCGGAGATCGGGCGGGCCTTCCTCGCCGGGCGGGGCTTCGACCAGGCGGCGGCCGAGCACTTCGGCGTCGGGTACGCACCGGCCGGGTGGGACCACCTGGTGCGCTTCCTGCGCGGGAAGGGCTTCAGCGACAAGGAGCTGATCACCTCCGGGCTCGCCTCCGAGAGCCGCCGGGGCGGCGCCATCGACCGGTTCCGCGGCCGGCTGATCTGGCCGATCCGGGACATCACCGGCGAGGTGATCGGCTTCGGCGCCCGCAAGTTGCGCGAGGACGACCAGGGCCCGAAGTACCTCAACACGCCCGAGACGCCGCTCTACCGCAAGTCCCAGGTGCTGTACGGGATCGACCTCGCCAAGAAGGAGATCGCCAGGACCGGCCGCGCGGTCGTCGTCGAGGGCTACACCGACGTCATGGCCTGCCACCTCGCCGGTGTCACCACCGCCATCGCCACCTGCGGCACCGCGTTCGCCGGGGACCACATCAAGATCTTGCGCCGGCTGCTGATGGACAACTCCACCTCGGAGGTGGTCTTCACCTTCGACGGCGACGCGGCCGGGCAGAAGGCCGCGCTGCGCGCCTTCGAGGACGACCAGAAGTTCGCCGCCGAGACGTCGATCGCGATCACCCCGGGCGGCATGGACCCCTGCGAACTGCGGCTGGCCGAGGGCGATCCGGCGATCCAGCGGCTGATCGACGGCCGCACCCCGCTCTTCGCGTTCGCGCTGCGCTCGATCGTGGGCCGATACAACCTCGACACCGACGAGGGCCGGGTCGCCGCGGTGGACGCCGCGGTGCCGGTGGTCGCCGCGATCAAGAACCAGGCGCTGCGCGACCGTTACGCGATCCGGCTGGTCGGGATGGCGGGGATCTCCACGCAGGCGGAGGAGCAGAGCATGATCCGCCGGGTGCGGGCGATGGCCCGGGCCCGCGCGGCGGGCGGCTCGGCCGGCACCGGCCCCTCCCGCGGCGGGCCGTCCCGTGGCGGGCCGGGCGGACCGTATGCGAACGGGTCGCACCCGAACGGGTCGGGCGGTGGGCCGGAGCGCGCCGAGCGGCGGGCGCCGTCCGGGCCGCGGCTGGACCTGCGCAGCCCCGCGCACCGGGTGGAGCGCGAACTGCTTAAGCTGGCCCTCCAGTTCCCCGCCCTGGTCTCCCCGGCCTTCGACGCCTACGGCGAGGACGAGTTCACCGGCCCGCCGTACGCCGCGGTGCGCCGCGCGATCGCCGAGGCGGGCGGCGCGGAGTACGCCGACGGGGACTATCTGCTGCGGGTGCGCGAAGCCGCGCCCGACGACACGGTGCGCGGCATGGTCACCGAACTGGCCGTCGAACCGGTCATGCACAAGACGCCCGAGGTGTACGCGGGCGAGGTGCTGGTGCGGGTGCGGCTGCTCGCGGTGGACCGCCGGGTGGCGCAGGTCCATGCGACCGGGGCGCGGCTGGCGGCGCAGGGCGTGCCGGCGGACGCGCCGGAGGCGGTCGCGGCGGCGAACGAGTTGTGGGCGCTCCAGCAGTACGCCCAGCGGCTGCGGGTCAGCGGAGCAGCGGCGCTCTAGGCCGATACACCTGGGGCCGCCTGGTCGACGGCCGCGCGGTGCGGACTGCGCACCGCGCGGCCGGCCGTCACCGAGGCCGCCGTCACCGGGTGCACCGGCGCCGCGGAAGCTCGCACAGACAAGGTGCCGGCCCGGTCAGACCGGTGTGCAGGCGGTGATGCTGAGGTCCGCCGGGCAGGGGGTGATGGACAGCACGTGGAAGCCCGCCTCCTTCGCCTCGCGCCGCATGTCGGCCTCGCTGCGCTCGCGGGCCTGCGCCTCGCCGACCACCATCTTGACCAGGTTGCGGAAGGCGGCCCCCGAGTCGTGCTCCACCAGCGGGTCGATCACCAGGAGCTTCGGGCTGTCCTCGGTCGGCGTCGCGCCCTCGGGAACCACCGCCCGGCGGATGTTCCGCAGGATCTGCACGCCGCTCTCCGAACTCCAGTCGTGCAGCACGTTCTTGAGGATGTAGAGGTCGCCGCCGGCGGGCACCTCGTGCAGGATGTCCGCGGGCTGGAAGGTGAGCCGGTCGGCGAGGTCCGCGCTGCCCGAGGCGGCGAGCTCGGCCTCGGCGCGGCGGCAGGTGTCCGGGCGGTCGACGCAGACGCCCCGCAGATGGGGGTGGGCGGTGAGGATCGCCTTGAGCAGGGTGCCGTTGCCGCCGCCGACGTCGACGACGGTGCGCACGCCGGCGAACGGGACGTGCTCGGCGAGCACGGTGCCGATCGGCCGTGCCCAGTCCTCCATGGCGCGGTCGAAGATCCGGGCGCTGTCGGGGTGCTGGTCCAGGTACTCGTAGAGCGAGACGCCGAACGCGGCGGGCATCACCGACGTCCCGGTCCGTACCGCCTCGGTCAGTCCGCCGGTCGCCGCGTGGCCGTACAGGCCGCACAGCAGCGCCGCCAGGTTGCGGACCGACTCCGGGTGGTCGCTCCTGAGCGGCTCGGACAGCGGGGAGTTGGCGTACCGGCCCTGCTCGTCGCGGGTGAACACGCCCAGTGCGGTGAGGGCTTGCAGGACGGAGCCGAGGGAGTCGGCGTCCGCGTCGACGGCCTTGGCCAGTTCGGGCGCGGTGGCCGGGCCCTGCGCCAGCACGTCCGCGACGCCCAGTTGGGCCGCCGTGCCGACCGCGGCGGAGGCCATCGCCCCCATGACCAGACTCATCAACGACATTTCCTGGTTCCCCAATCGCTTGTGCCGCACGCGCGTGTGCCGCATGGCCGACCGCCGGTGGGCCCCGGCCGGCCGGTGCGGTGGCACCGTCCGAACACGGCCGTCACAACCTGCCGTTGTGTGAAACGAGTGTGTGCATGAGCACAGTGGTGCCACTGCGCAGGTACGATCCGTGCGGCACACGCTAGACAAACGGCCGCTGTACGTCGTGCCGTTCAACCCGATCGCACCCGACCCGACGGCCCCGCACGGGCCACCTGTTCCCCGTGCAGCCGCATGTGGGCCGACCCGCCCGCCCACGGGGCCCGTTCACGCGCGATCGGTCGGCAGTTGAACGTCGTAGGGCCGAGCCGCAGCGCTCCGGGCCCGGCCGGGCGGCCGGATCGAGTGCCTTGAGAATCCACTGGTACGGGAAGAGGCTGGACACCATGACTGATGAGAAGCCGTCGATCGATGACGGCGCGGAGGACTCGCAGGCAGCGCTGCGGGCGTCGGACGCGGACCGGGAACAGGTGGTGGAGATCCTGCGGGACGCCGCCGGGGACGGCCGGCTGACCTCCGAGGAGGTCAGCGAACGGGTCGAGGCCGCACTGAGCGCCCGCACCGTCAGCGAACTGGCCCAGCTCACCAGGGACCTGCCGGTCTCGCCGGTCCCCGCCGACGCCGGCACCGGGTCCGAGCGGCCCAAGGACGTCGTGGAGATCAACCAGCGGTGGGGCACCCTGCACCGCTCCGGCACCTGGGAGGTCCCGCGCCACCTGGACATCCGGATGCACGGCGGCGACGTCAAACTCGACTTCACCGAGGCCGTGATCGGCCACGACACGCTGGACATCGACGCGCAGATCAGCATCGGCGGCAACCTCATCCTGGTCGTCCGGCCGGGCATCGTGGTCAGGACCGACGACGTGACCGTGCGGGTGGGAGAGGTCAAGTACCGCAATCCCGCGTCCGACGCGGACGCCCCGGTCGAGCTGCGCGTGAACGTCACCGGACTCCTCAAGGGCGGCGACATCGTGGTCCGCCACCCGCGGCGGACGCTCGGCCAGTGGATGCGCGGGGAAAGCGCCCTGAGCACCTCCGACAGCAAGAGCTGACCCGCCGATTCGGCGCACTCGCGGGGCGGTTGAACGGCCAACGGCCGATTCACCGCCCCGCGCT
This sequence comes from Actinacidiphila sp. bgisy144, assembly GCF_057708105.1. Classification (NCBI taxonomy): domain Bacteria; kingdom Bacillati; phylum Actinomycetota; class Actinomycetes; order Kitasatosporales; family Streptomycetaceae; genus Actinacidiphila; species Actinacidiphila sp. bgisy144. Next base: position 224,612 of record NZ_JBYIRM010000011.1, read on the forward strand.
CGTTTTTCCCCTCGCACCGCCCGAACGGTATCCCCCGCGGCGCCGGCACCGCGTTCAACTGACGCGTTGCGGCACCCATGGGGCCTGGATATGTTCCTGTCGCTGGTGGACTCGACCTCAGGGTAAACATCGGCTTCACCCCGGTATCCCGGTCCGGAAGTTGCTGACGGCAATCGTGAGGTGGCGTGTGCGGCAGAAACTCCCTGGGAGCCCTGCCACGGTGAAAGTGTGACGGTATTCCACTGCCGGGACCGGGTTTTCCAGCCCGTGCTGCCCGCGCACCGATATTGCGTACTTCCTGGATAACGCCACATCGCGTCCCCCGAGATCGACGGCGGATTATCCTCGGCACAGCAGGGATGGCGGATTCAGGTGTCCAACGAAGAAAAGCTTCGCGATTACCTCAAGCTCGTGACGACCAACCTGCGCCAGGTCCGCCGCCGTCTGGCCGAGGTGGAGGAACGCGACCAGGAGCCGATCGCGATCGTCGGGATGGGCTGCCGCTTCCCCGGCGGGGTCCAGGGCCCGGAGGACCTGTGGCGGCTGCTCGCCGCCGGCACCGACGCGATCGGCCCGTTCCCGCAGGACCGCGGCTGGGACCTGGAGAACCTGTACGACCCCGACCCGGACCACCCGGGTACCTCCTACGCCCGGCACGGCGGGTTCATCTACGACGCGACCGACTTCGACGCCGACTTCTTCGAGATCAGCCCGCGCGAGGCGGTCTCGATGGACCCGCAGCAGCGGGTGCTGCTCGAAGTGGCCTGGGAGGCGTTCGAGCAGGCCGGGATCGACGTCAGCGCGCTGCGCGGCACCCCCACCGGCGTGTTCGCCGGGTCCTACGGCCAGGGCTACGGCACCGATCCCTCGATGCGGTCGGGCGCCTCCGAAGGGCACCTCCTCACCGGCGTGTCGACCAGCGTCACCTCCGGGCGGCTGGCGTTCACCTTCGGGCTGGAGGGCCCCGCGGTGACCATCGACACCGCCTGCTCCTCCTCCCTGGTGGCCCTGCACATGGCCGCCCGGTCGCTGCGCGCGGGGGAGTGCTCGCTCGCCCTCGCCGGCGGCTCCACGGTGATCTCCGCCCCGTCCGTGTTCGTGGGCTTCTCCCGGCAGCGCGGCATGTCCGAAGACGGACGCTGCAAGTCCTTCAGCGAGGGTGCGGACGGCTCCGGCTGGGCCGAGGGCGTCGGCATGCTGGTGGTGGAACGCCTCTCCGACGCCCGGCGCAACGGTCACAAGGTCCTTGCGGTGGTGCGGGGTTCGGCGATCAACCAGGACGGCGCGTCCAACGGCCTGACCGCGCCGAACGGCCCCGCGCAGCAGCGCGTCATCCGGGCCGCGCTGGCCGGCGCCGGCCTGACCACCGCCGACATCGACGCGGTCGAGGCGCACGGCTCGGCGACCAGGCTCGGTGACCCGATCGAGGCCGAGGCGCTGCTGGCCACCTACGGCCAGGGGCGCCCCGAGGGCCGGCCGCTGTGGCTGGGCTCGGTGAAGTCGAACATCGGCCACACGCAGGCCGCGGCCGGTGTCGCCGGTGTGATGAAGATGGTGCTGGCGCTCCAGCACGGGCAGTTGCCGCGCACGTTGCATGTCGAGGAGCCGACCAGTGAGGTGGACTGGTCGGTGGGCGGGGTGGAGTTGCTGGCGGAGCCGGTGGAGTGGCCGGGTGGGACGGGGCGGACGCGGCGGGCGGGTGTGTCCGGTTTCGGGATGAGCGGGACGAACGTCCACGTGATCCTGGAGGAGGCCCCGGCCGCGGAGACGGCTGCGGAGGCGGCCGAGCCCGGGGACGACGGAGACGACGGGGACAACGGGGTCGCCGCGGACGTGCCGGAGGCGGCGGAGGAGGTCGCTGCTCCGGCCGTTCTC